>JBGUOI010000076.1:0-19044 GCA_045118075.1 Porcincola sp.
CCTTACCTGGAATGTTTTTCTCCGATCCGGAAAAGAGCAGATTCAGCTGCCCCGGATCGATTTCGATGAAAAAAGGACGAGTGTTATTCTATACAGCGGCGGTACCAGCGGCGTTCCCAAGGGAGTCTGCCTTACCGACCTTAACATGAACGGCCTGGCGCTGCAGGCCAGGGAAGCCATCGGCATGGAATTTAAAAACGGTTACACCATGCTCAGCTGTATGCCGATCTTTCACGGGTTCGGCCTCGGAATCAATATCCATACGGTCCTTCTGCACGGCGCCGAATGCATCCTGATGCCCTCGTTTACCATCAAAACTTACGCAGACAAGCTGATCAAAGAAAAACCCAATTTTATTGCCGGTGTCCCGACGATCTTTGAAGCACTCCTCCACATGCCGCAGCTTGACAAGGAAGACCTGTCCTTCCTGAAGGGTATGTTCTGCGGAGGAGACTCCCTGACCGTTGAGTTAAAGCATAAGATCGACACTTTTCTTGCTGAGCATGGCGCTTCCATCCAGGTACGTCAGGGATACGGCCTGACCGAATGCGTGACCGCAAGCTGCCTGACCCCCAGAGATGAAAGCCGTGACGGAAGCATCGGGATCCCTTTCCCTGACACGGTCTACGCGATCGTCTCACCGGGCACGGAAGATGTCCTGCCGCCCGGCACTGAAGGCGAGATCATCCTTCGCTCTCCGACCGTTATGCTCGGATACCTGAAGAATGAGGAAGAAACGGCCCAGGCACTGCGCCGTCTGCCCGACGGTAATATCTGGCTCTACACCGGAGATTTAGGGTACATGGACGAAGACGGTTATGTCTACTTCCGGCAGCGGATCAAGCGAATGATCGTCACAAACGGATACAACGTCTATCCCGGACAGGTGGAAAATATCATCGACAGCTGCGACGAGGTCTCCTACAGCTGTGTGATCGGTGTTCCGGACCGGAAAAGGATCTCCCGGGTGCGTGCCTATATCGTGCTGCGCGACAATATCAAAGATGATGACGAGTGTCGGGATAGGATCATGGAAAAACTCAGAAAACAGATCGCGGGCTATGCCCTGCCGAGGGAGATCATCTTCAGATCGGAGCTTCCCAAAACACTGGTCGGCAAGGTAGCTTACCGCGTCCTTGAACAGGAAGCACTGGCCGAGCTGGCCGATTCACAGACAGGAGAAACAGAATGAGCGAGGAACGATCAAATACAAAACCGGCAAAAAGGCGCCGCGGCGACCGGCGTGACGGGCGCTGGATCAAAGCTCCCGGTCTCCAGACCGTAATGATGTACATTCTTCCAAAGCGCACCGAATGCGAAGTCTATATGAAGGATACGTTTGACTGTACGAACCTTCTTGCTTTCATCGAGGAAGAGAACCGCATCCACCCCGAATACAGGACTACTCTGTTCCACGGGATCATCGCCATCCTGGCGAGGATGCTCCGCGAACGCCCGAAAATGAACTGTTTTATTCAGGGTTTCCGCATGTACGAGCGCAATGAGATCTCCTTAAGTTTTGTCGTAAAACGCAGGTTCTCCGACAACGGTGAGGAATCTTTGATGTACCTTGTTCCCGAAGACACGGATACCATCCGGGAGATCAGCAGTCGAATCTGCGGAAACGTCGCCGAAACCAGAAAGAGCGAGCATTCCACCGGAGGGATCGATGAGGTCATCGACAAGTTCGCCTCCCTGCCGCGTTTTATCCTCATCCCGGTCATGCGCATCATCCGTTACCTGGATTTCTGGGGTCTCAACCCGCGCGTACTCACAGACGGCGACCCGAACTACTCGAGCATCCTGCTCAGCAATCTGGGAAGCATCAAATGCCCGGCCGTATACCATCACCTGAACAATTACGGTACCAACAGCATCATGGTCACCGTAGGAACCATGCGGAACGAACTCGTGAAAATGCCGGACGGGACCATGAGTGAGCGCACCCTCGTCGACATCAGCGCCACCCTCGATGAGCGCATCGCAGACGGCTTCTACTTCGCGCGCTCCCTTAAACTGATCCACCATGTGCTCGAACATCCCGACCTCCTTCTGAAACCGCTTTGCGAGCCATCCGGTTTCGATTATAAATAATGAGCCATCCGGATTTAAATAAAAAACGTGCATCCATGTCCCCGAGGGATACGGATGCACATTTAATTTTTTAGTCTGATCGGATATTATCAGAGCGTGACTCTGTCAAAAGTATCCGTAATCTTCTTAGACGGCGCCGGTGTGATCAGGCTGACGATCACATTGACGACGATCGCTACGATGAAAGCCGGAAGCAGTTCATAGATACCGAAGATGCCGCCTCTGGAACGGATGGCGAATTTCCAGATAAAGATCATGGCGCCGCCGGCGATCATGCCGAAAAGTGCGCCCCACTTATTGGAACGTTTCCAGAACAGGGCCAGCAGCATGACCGGCCCGAAGCAGGCACCGAAACCGGCCCAGGCGAAGGATACGATCATGAAGACGGAACTGTTGCTGTTCCATGCAAGGACTACGCCGAGTACGGCAATGATGGCAAGGCAAAGTCTCGAGATCAGAAGCAGGCCTTTCTCGCCGACATGGATCCCGAAAACATCTGCAAGCAGGTCGCTTGTCACGGACGAAGAAGCTGCCAGCAGCTGAGAATCGGCGGTGGACATCGTGCAGGCCAGGATTCCGGAGAGAACCAGGCCGGCTGCCAGTGCAAAGAAGATGCCATGCTCACTCATCAGGTTTGACAGTTCCACGATGATCGTTTCAGAAGCATTTCCTTCAAGCAGGGGAACGATTCCCTTCATGGAGACAGCCAGTCCCATGATGCCGATCAGGATGGCGATCGCCATCGCGATCAGTACCCACGCGGAAGCGATCCTTCTGGATGTTTTGATCTTATTTTCATCATCGATCGCCATGAAGCGAAGCAGGATATGCGGCATTCCGAAATATCCCAGGCCCCAGGCCAGGGTGGACAGGACCGTGATCGGTCCGTAAGCAAGCGCGCTTTTCGTTGCCGGATCATAGCTCTGGGTCATGCTGAAATACCCGGGGAGGGATTTCGCGTTTTCGATCACGGCGTTCATGCCGCCGGCCGTCTTAACACCGAAAAACAGCACGATCAGCAGGGCGATCGTCATGACGATGCTCTGGATCAGGTCCGTCATGGAAGCTGCCAGGAAGCCGCCTGACATCGTGTAGATAATGATGACCGCGGCACTGACGATCATTGCAGTATGGTAGTTAACACCAAAAAGGCTGTTAAAGAGCTTTCCGCAGGCCGAAAAACCGGAAGCGGTATAAGGAATAAAGAAGATGATAATGATCAGCGCTGCCGTGATCGTCAGCAGTTTTTTCTGGTCATCGTACCGCTTGGAGAAAAACGAGGGGATCGTGATCGCGTTGATCTCATCGGAATACCGGCGAAGCCTCTTGGCCACGATCAGCCAGTTTAAGTAAGTACCGGCAGCCAGTCCGATAATGGTCCAGCCCGTATCCGCCATACCGGTCAGATAAGCCAGTCCCGGAAGTCCCATCAGCAGATAACTGCTCATGTCCGAGGCTTCTGCGCTCATCGCCGTTACGATGGGGCCGAGCTTCCTACCGCCCAGGTAAAAGTCCTTAACGGTCTTGTTTTTACCCGACGCATAAAAACCCACGATCAGCATGACAGCCAGATAAGCGATCATGACGACCATTATGCCAATTTTTGCTGTTGTCATAGAATACCATTCCTTTCTGTTCAAGGCTGCCCGGACAGCCCTCCTGCAGTTTTCCGGGATATGTCCGCATCTTTTTTTATTTTAATGCGCACATCAGCATATAATATAAACTGATTAATCCTTTTCGTCAATAAAACTTAGGTGTAAATATACTGTTCCCGGGAAAAAATATGCATTCCGCTCTGCATAAAAATCAGATCTCAGGCGCCGCCAGCGCCAGGAACCATACCTTTCCGGCACCGTTTTCCTTCAGCACGCGGGCGCACTCATTAACCGTCGAGCCCGTGGTCAGAAGATCATCGACAAGAAGAATCCGGGCTTTGGGAGGCAGACAGCCTTGTCTTACCGAAAAAGCACCGGCCAGATTTTTCATACGCTGCGCAGGAAGCAGTCCTTTCTGCGCACTCGTGTAGCGGTTCCGGATCAGGATATCTCTTCTGAGCGGAATTTGCGTGATCTGCGAGATCTGTTTCCCGATCAGCGCACACTGGTCAAATCCGCGCTCCCTCTCTTTCCGTTTATGAAGCGGAACGGGAATGATCATATCAGGCTTTTGCTTCTCAAGAAAATCCCTGTGGGCATAAGCCATCGAGGCCGCAAAGAACGGAATGTAATCCCTGTGGTTTTTAAATTTCATTCTCAGAAGTGCTTCCTTTAAGGCTCCTGCATAGATAAAGGTGCACCTGCCTTCATCAAAATACCAGCCGGTGCGTTCACAGTGAAAACAATACTCTTTTCCGGCATCTTCAAGAGGCCGTCCGCACCGAAAACAAAAAGGCTGCCGGATCAGCGGAAGTTTTCCGGCGCAGTCTATGCACACGTACTTTTCCCGCCCGATCAGCAGGCGCTCACAAAGCGGACATCTGGGCGGAAAAATAATATCTGCCGCCCTGTCCAGAACGGCTGATCCCGCACAGATCAGCCGCTTTGTCTTTTCATTCATATAAATACAGGCTCTCTCCCGTATAAGTCATTACGGCATCAGCGGTTTCTCATCCCCGGACAGTTCCTCTATCCGCAGCGACAGGCTCGTATACCGCTTCTGTTCATGGTCATTCTCGACCATATGGGTCAGTGTCTGCGGATCACCCACGATGGTGACGCAGTTTCTGGCCCGGGTGATGGCTGTGTAGATCAGGTTCCGGTTCATCAGCATCCGGGGACCGTTCATAATCGGGATCACGACTGCAGGGTATTCACTCCCCTGCGACTTGTGAATCGTCACAGCGTAGGCATGCTCCAGCTCCTCAAGCGATGCAAACGGGTATTCCACAAATCGATGTTCATCGAATTCAACAGTCAGGATCTGCGAATGCTCATCGATCAGGCGGATGATCCCCATATCGCCGTTGAAGATTCCGCTGCCGCTCTCCCCTGCATATCCGTACCTGCCCCTGACTTCCCAGACAGCCTGGTAATTATTCTTGATCTGCATCACCTTATCCCCTTCGCGGAAAATGACCTCTCCCCGGTGAAGTTCCCGTTTGTCATCTGCCGGAGGATTCAGGTATTCCTGAAGGATCCTGTTAAGCCGCTCGACCCCGATCAGCCCTTTCCGTGTCGGCGTCAGGACCTGGATATCACTGGCCGGGGCATGGACATATCCGGGAAGCTTGTCCCTGACAAGCTGGATCACAATGCTGATGATCACGTTGGCATCGTCCCTGCCAATGAAGAAAAAGTCCCTGCTCTTGTTATCCAGGACCGGCTGCCGGCCGGTATTGATCCGGTGGGCGTTCATCACGATATCGCTCTGCTCCGCCTGGCGGAAGATTTTCTCAAGCCTGACGACACTGCAGCAGCGCGAATGTATGATATCCCTCAGGATACTTCCGGGTCCGACTGACGGCAGCTGGTTGACATCTCCGACCATGACAAGCCTGGTGCCTGCCGTAACGGCGCAAAGCAGCGCATACATCAGGTAGCAGTCCACCATCGACATCTCATCAATGATCACCACATCCGTCTCCAGCGGGTTTGACGCATTCCGCCCGAACGAGGCACCGTCTCCGTCAGGTCCGCCCGAAACTTCCAGCAGCCTGTGGATCGTCCTTGCTTCCCTGCCGGTCGCCTCCGTCATGCGCTTCGCGGCGCGTCCGGTCGGGGCTGCCAGTTCGATCTCCAGCCCCTCCTGCTCAAAGTAGGTGATCATGGTATTGATCGTCGTCGTTTTACCGGTTCCCGGACCGCCGGTGATCACGACCAGGCCGCAGCGTGCCGCTTCCAGAATAGCTATTTTCTGCTGCGGATCGAGCTCGATTCCTTCGCTTTTTTCGATCCTTGCGATCCGTCCCCGAACCAGGCTCTCGTCGATCCCGCAGGTGATATTCAGGTCACCCAGCATTCTTGCCGTATTCAGTTCCATATAATACATCGGAGCAGCGTAAACACACTTCTCCTCCCCGATCGTTTTAGTCACTGCACGCCGCTCGATCACCAGGTCGGACAGCTGTGTTTCAACTGCCTCTTCCGAAACGGGCGTTTCCCCCGGTACTTCGAGAAGCTGCATCGTACGGTCGCAAAGAATCTCCCACGGGAGATAAATATGTCCTTCCGCCTGCGCCTGGCTTAGTACATAAAGGATTCCGCTCCTGATCCGGAAATCCGAATCAGCCAGGATACCGGCGCGCTGAGCGATCTCATCTGCAGTCTTAAACCCGACTCCCGGAATGTCATCCGCCATCTGGTACGGGTTTTCTCGTATGATATGGTAGATCTGCGTCCCGTATCGGTTGTAGATCCGTACAGCCAATGCCGTTGAGATCCCGTACTGTGCCAGAAAGAGCATTGCATCCTGCATGTCTTTCTTTTCTGCCACCTGCCTTGCGATCTCCCGGGCTTTGCGTTCACTGATTCCCTTGATCTCGGCCAGCCGCTCCGGCTCATGCTCGATGATATGCATGGTCTCCTGCTTAAACCGACAGACGATTCGGGAAGCGAGCGCTGCGCCTACCCCCTTGATGGCGCCCGAGCCAAGATAGCGCTCCACCGCCAGCTCATTGCGGGGAACGGTGGCTTCACAGTGTTCGATCTTAAACTGCTCTCCGTAGGACATATGGGCGGTATAATAGCCTTCGGCCTTGACGTACTCCCCCTCGCTGATAAACGGAAGGCTGCCGACACAGGTGACTTCCTCCCCGTCGGCAGCCAGATTCAGCACAGTATATCCATTGTCCTCGTTCCTGAAGATGATATGTTCCACATACCCTTCGATGGTCGTCTTTTCCTGCACCTGTTATTACTCCTCGTCGTCTGTGGTGATGCCTTCCTCCATCAGCTGTGAGTAGCGTCCCGTCCCGAGCGCAACCGCCAGCGCAGGATCCTGGGCAGCGATCGTATTGACACCCGTCCGCGCTTCGATCAGTTCCTCCAGACCGCCCAGCAAGGCACCGCCGCCCACCAGGATGATGCCGCGGTCTACTACATCGGCTGCCAGTTCCGGCGGCGTCCGCTCCAGTACGCTGTGCACTACATCCAGAAGCTGGGAGAGCAGGTCCTTGAGTGCCTCCCTTGTATCCTCAGAGCTGACTTTCACAGTCTTGGGAAGTCCGGTCACCAGATCGCGGCCGCCCACGTCCATCGTCACTTTCTCGGGACGCTCAAAAGCGGTACCGACCGTGATCTTGATCTCTTCCGCCGCCTGCTGCCCGATCATCAGTCCATAGTGATTCTTGACATAGCGAACGATCGCTTCATCAAAATCGTTGCCTCCGATCGGGATGGAATTGCTCACCACGATCCCGTTGATCGACAGTATCGACACGCTGACCAGTCCGGCCCCGATATCCACAAGCATATTTCCGTTGGGTCTTGAGATATCAAGCCCCGCACCGATCGCCGCAGCGATCGGTTCCTGTACCAGGTAGACTTCCCTGGCTCCCGCCTGATAGGCAGCATCCTCCACTGCCCTCTGTTCCACCTCTGTGATATGGTAGGGCACGCAGACACTGACTCTGGGCTTTCTGAAAGAAAGACGTCCGGTCGCTTTCTGGATAAAGTAGCGCAGCATCTGCTCCGCCATACGATAATCCGAAATAACGCCGTGAACGATCGGGTAGACTCCCGTAATATTGCCCGGTGTCCTTCCCAGCATCAGCCTGGCTTCCTCACCGATCGCTTTTACACGGTCCGTATCACGGTCGTACGCAACGACCGACGGCTCCTTGAGCACGATTCCTTTATTTCTGACATAGACCAGCGTACTGGCCGATCCCAGATCAATTCCGATATCGGTAAGCGGCATAGTCTTCAGTCTCCTTTCCTATCAATGTTCTTATTCCCGGCTCTCACCAGCATGACCGCCAGGATGAGCGCGGACACAACTGCCGCGGCAGCTGCCAGGAGTCTCGAAACCGGCAGTCCGGTCCCGCCAAGTTTCAGCTGATCAGTTCGAAGAGCTTCGATCCAAAAACGCCCCGCACTGTAACCCAGAATATAGAGCAGAAGGATCTCTCCGTCAAATTTCTTCCATCCCTTCCGGATGACCAGCAGCAGAATTAACAGGACACCCAGGTTCCACAGGGATTCATAAAGGAAGGTGGGATGTACCTGTATAAATCGAATTTTGTCGATTTCAGAGATGTTTTCCATCATCGCCGATGTGATCTCTTCCGGCCTGACGGCATCCATCGGAAGCTGCATGGCAAGCAGCCCGTTGGTATATCCGCCGAAAGCCTCACGATTAAAGAAATTGCCCCATCTGCCGACAGCCTGTCCCAGAACCATTCCCGGCGCCGCCATATCCAGCAGTACCAATGCATTTACCTTCCTGACCCGTGAAAAGACGATTCCGGTTAAGATCCCTCCGATCACGCCTCCGTAGATCGCAAGACCGCCGGCCCTGAGATTAAATATCTCAAGCAGGTTGTCTTTATAGTAATCCCACGAAAAGACCACATAGTAGATCCTGGCACCGATTACGGACAGAATAAGGGCCCATAAGGCAAAGTCAAAGATGAGCTCTGGGTCATGACCGGTCATCTTCGCCACATGCATGGCCATAAAGACTCCCGCGGCCATTGCGATCGCCACCGCAACTCCGTAGAAGGCGATCTCAAACCCGAAGACGGAGAAGGACCTGCCCACATGAGGCAGCACGATCCCCAGATTCGGGAAACGAATCATATCCATTATCAGACGTTAAAGCGGAACAGGATCACATCACCGTCCTGGACCACGTACTCCTTTCCTTCCACGCGGATCAGGCCTTTATCTCTGGCTCCGGCGTAGGAGCCGGCCTCAAGCAGGTCCTTGTAATTGACGACTTCTGCCTTGATGAAGCCGCGCTCAAAATCGGTGTGGATCTTACCGGCTGCCTGCGGAGCCTTCGTACCGATCTTGATGGTCCATGCTCTCGTCTCATCTTCACCTGAGGTCAGGAAACTCATCAGGCCAAGGGTCCGGTAGCTGGCCTGGATCAGCTTATCGAGGCCTGACTTCGTGATGCCCAGATCAGCCAGGAATTCTTCCTTCTCATCATCCTCCAGTTCGGCCATTTCCGCTTCGATCTCCGCGCTGATCACAAAGACCTCGCTGTTTTTGCCGGCGGCATATTCACGAACAGCCTTTACATGAGGGTTGCTCTCCCCGTCATCAGCCAGGTCATCCTCAGCCACGTTGGCGGCATAGATCACCGGTTTGGCTGTCAGCAGGTTCAGCTCCGCGAATGACTTTTCCTCATCCTCATTTTCCAGCTCGAAGCTGATCGCATCTTTGCCGTCCTCCAGGTGCGACTTCAGGCGCTCGAGCATGGCATATTCCTTACCGGCACTCTTATCGCCCACCCGCATGGTCTTGCCGGTCCGCTGCATGCGGCGTTCCAGCACTTCCAGGTCCGCGAAGATCAGTTCCAGGTCAATCGTCTCGATATCGCGAAGCGGATCCACACTTCCGTCTACATGGATCACATTCGAATCTTCAAAGCAGCGCACCACATGAACGATCGCATCGCACTCACGGATATTGGCAAGGAACTGGTTTCCCAGGCCTTCCCCTTTGGATGCGCCTTTGACCAGGCCTGCGATATCCACGAACTCGACCACAGCCGGCGTCACCTTCCTGGAATGGTAAAAGTCCCCAAGCAGTTTCAGCCGCTCATCCGGCACGGGAACGATGCCCACATTGGGATCGATGGTGCAGAACGGATAGTTGGCGGAATCCGCACCGGCTTTGGTCAGCGAGTTAAATAAAGTGCTCTTCCCGACATTGGGAAGGCCCACGATACCTAATTTCATTTTTGTCTATATCTCCTTAAAATGCTTTTCCCATTTCTGCCGGTCTCCTTTTCATAGCAAAAAGAGTCCGACACGACACAATATTGTATCATGTTAAAGCCCCTGACTCAATGTTTTTCGCATAAAATAACCGTCTTTTTGGAGGTGGGTCCATCTTGCCGCTCCACCCTGGCTCCTGCCAGTTGTGTCAGTTGTTTCCGGGAATGAAACAGCCCTCCGCAAATCAAAGCGGAGGGCTGCAAGTTTCTTTCATATAACGGACTTCCCGTATTATGCAAAGATCGGTGCTACTGCGTCAGCCAGCGTATCCTTCTGGGCTTTCGCCTCATCCAGATCCTTTCCGAGCGTCGTGTAGTAAGCCTTGATCTTCGGCTCTGTGCCGGACGGACGAATGATCACGGAAGAACCATCCTCCAGCTTGTAGAGCAGGACATTGGCCTTCGGAAGACCTGTCTCTTCCGGTTTCGCGTAGTCGATGACCTCGGAGACCTTCTTGCCTGCCAGCTCTTCAAGCGGCTTTTCGCGCAGGTCGACCATGATGCCCTGCATCTTGTCCATGCCGGACAGACCCGGGAATTCATAGCTGTCGGTCTTGTTGAAGTAACGTCCGTACTTGGCGTACAGCTCTTCCAGATGTTCCTTGATGGAAGAACCGATGCTGCGGTAGTACGCAGCCATCTCGCAGATCAGCATGGATCCGATGATGGCGTCTTTATCTCTTACATACGGGCCGGCCAGATAACCGTAGCTCTCCTCGAAACCGAAGATAAAGCGGTCGACCTCTCCGGCTGCCTCAAGCTGCGCTATCTGGTCGCCGATCCACTTGAAGCCGGTCAGCACATGGCGAAGCTCTACGCCGTAGTTCTTTGCGACAGCGTCAGCAAGCGGTGTCGATACAAGGGACATGACAGCTACCGGGTTCTTCGGCATCGTACCTTTCTCAATGCGGCCTGCGCAGATGTAGTCAAGCAGCAGAACGCCCATCTCATTACCGGTAACCAGCTCATAGGTGCCGTCCGGGCATTTCATGGCGATACCTACGCGGTCAGCATCCGGATCCGTTGCGAGCATAAGGTCGGCGCCGATCTCCTTGGCAAGCTCAAGACCTTTTTCCAGAGCCGCAAAGATTTCCGGGTTCGGATACGAGCATGTCGTAAAGTAGCCGTTCGGGTACTCCTGCTCCGGAACGATAGTCACATCCGTGATGCCCAGATCCTTGAGGATCCTTGTCACCGGAACAAGACCTGTGCCGTTCAGCGGAGAATATACGAGTTTCAGGCCGGAGGTCTTCGCGAGACCCGGACGGACCTGTCTGGCCTCGATTGCCTCGTAGAGTGCTTCCTTGCAGTCGTCGCCAACGAATTTGATCAGGCCCTTCTCAACGCCTTCCGCGAAGGATATGTACTTCGCCCCTGTAAGGACGTCTGTCTTCTGGATAGAATCGTAAACAACAGCTGCTGCGTCATCTGTCATCTGGCAGCCATCCGGACCGTAAGCCTTGTAACCATTGTACTTGGCCGGATTGTGAGAAGCCGTGATCATGATACCGGCGTTGCATTTGTAGTAACGTGTTGCGAAGCTCAGTGCCGGAACCGGCATCAGTTCATCGTAGATACGGACATTGATGCCGTTGGCAGCCAGAACGCCTGCAGCATCCCTGGCGAATGTCCAGCCCTTAAGGCGGCTGTCATAGCTGATCGCTACCGTCTGTGTTCCGCCCTGTGTCTTGACCCAGTCAGCAACGCCCTGCGTAGCCTGACGGACGACCCAGATATTCATGCGGTTGGTGCCTGCACCCAGAGTGCCGCGAAGTCCGGCTGTACCGAACTGCAGAGCAACAGCAAAGCGCTCCTTAACAGCCTCATCATCACCCTCAATGTCTTGAAGTTCCTTTTTCAGATCAAAGTCGATCAGATCTGCCGCCAGCCAGCGTTTGTACTCATCCTGATACATAGCTCTCATTCCTTCCCTGGTCATTATTGATTATACAGTTTTTATACTTACACCAGCGGCTGCCGCCGTCACCGAAACAGCGCAGACGATCGCATCACCGCATAGTTGTATAGCCATTATAGCACGAAACCGGGATATACTGGATACATTTACGAAAATTTACTGTACCTTTCGCACTCGTCCATTCTATCGGGCTTTATTGTATCATTCTCACCCGGGCTGAGGATCGCCCGATCTCTTCTTAACCACACACGAACAGGTTTACAACCATCCCGCCCAGGAAAGAAAACAGCATCACAAACAGAATATACAAAGCAAATCGTCTCCATCCCATAGCTATTTTCAGCGCTCCGAGATTCGTGATCTTTGTAGCCGGTCCGGTAATCATGAAAGCTGCCGCGCTTCCCATACTCATGCCTTCCCAAAGCCACTGCTGAAGAAGCGGAATTGTACCTCCGCCGCAGGCATAAAGCGGCACGCCGATGGTGGCAGCCATCAGTACGCCCCACGCCTCGTTTCCGCCGAATACCCTTGTCATCAGATTCTGCGGGACATAACGCTGAAACAGGGCTGAGAGCAGTATGCCGAAAAGAAAATACGATCCGGTTGCCTTTATGTTTCTCCAGACATTCAGCAGGTACCTTATCAGCAAATTCGGATGAGTGTCATGACTGGCTTTTTCTTCAAAACCGCTGAAATCAAAGAACTCCCGGTTCCCGTAAAACACAAAAACCAGAAGTCCGGCAGCGCACCCGCAAAGAAAACATGTGATGATACGTACGGTCAAAGCCATCGTGCCCAGCGCCGCGCTGTAAATGATCAATTGAGGATTCAGGAGAATTGAAGCCATCATAAAAGCTGCCAGCCAGTCTTCCCTCATCCCCTGTTTCCGGAAAGACGCCGCGATCGGAATCGTTCCATACATGCAAAGAGGAGAGGCAATGCCCAGGATACAGGCCGGGATAATTCCGAACAGCCCCCACTTCTTATTCCTCATTCCGGAAAAAATGCCGTGGATCTTATCTTTTGCAAATACAGAAATGAAAGAACCGATCAGCATGCCGAGAATCCAGTACCGGCAGATCTGCAGGAACTGGATCTCAAAGTAATACCTGATATAAATGAATTCTCTTCTGAGAACTGTAAATAGTTCAGTCATCGATATTTACCAGCTCATACGTCCGGCTGCCGAGGCCAATCTCCTGTGCGTGTTCAAGCGTATGAATACCGTGAAGTGATTCGATGCGTTTCACTAAGGATTCATTGCCTTCTGCCTGATAGACCAGATCCACACAGGCCTGGTCCAGTGCGACCGGATCGAAGCTTGATAGAATTCCGATATCGTGAATATCAGGTTCTGCCGGATTTCCGTCGCAGTCACAGTCCACAGAAAGACGGTTCATCACGTTGATGTATATGATATGTTCTTTTCCGACATGACTGCTGAAACCGGATACCATCTCCGCCAGAGCTTCCAGCCAGGCATCCTGGTCGTTATACCAGATGCTGCCGCCCGTCTTCGTACCGGCAGTATGAACATACACTTTCCCGCTCGGAGAAGATATACCGATGCCGACATTTTTAATTGCACCGCCGAAGCCCGCCATCGCATGACCTTTGAAATGCGATAGGATCACCCAGTCAGTGTAGTTCTGCGCGTGGCTGCCGACGATTACCCGGTCAAGTCTTGTCCCGCCGGTCATAGGCCATTCGACTTCGCCTTCTTCATCCAGCAGGTCGAAATCCGCGATCGCCGTGAATCCATGATCCTCTGCGACCTGTCTGTGCATGTCAGAACTCGATCGTGATCCTCCGTAGGCTGTGTTGCACTCTACGATGGTTCCGTTCACTTTCTTTACCAGATCACCGATCAATTCCGGATGAAGATAATTGCTTGCCGGCGGTTCTCCGGTCGAGATCTTGACAGCCGCAGCACCTTCCGGTGTCCATCCGAGCGCGTCATAAATCCGTACCAGACCTTCTGCAGAAATATCGGATGTAAAGTATACGACAGGAACATCGGATTCTTTTGTTTGTGCACTCCCGGCCAGCAAAAGGCAGGATGTGATACATGCTGCAAGTGCCAAAAGTCCCTTCTTCATTTCTAATAAACTCCCTCCCGGCAGATACGCTTTTTGCGAATGCAGTCTGCGTTTCTTTGTAAATCCTTTTTATTTCAGTTCTTCGATCCAGGCCTGCAGGTCAGCTTCCGAAACATTGCCGCTGAAGCGCTTCCCATCCAGCCAGGATCCTGTACCTGCAAGAGCTTCCATGTTGGCGCCGCTGTGTCCGATGCCGCTGCCGCCGGATGTGCAGAACGGGATCACCGTGATCCCTTCAAAACTGTATTTCTCGACAAAGGTATCCAGAATACGAGGTTCTTCACCCCACCAGATCGGAAAGCCAAGGTAAATGGTCGAATAGCCTTCCAAAGAGATATCCTCACTTCCGATTTCCGGGCGAACAGTCTTATCATTCTGCTCTTTTGTAGATCTGCTGCTGCTGTCGTGGTAATTCAGATCGTCTGCCGTATATGGTTCGGCAGCCAGAATCTCATAGAGATCCGCGTCGGCAACGGAAGCGATCTTCTCGGCAACACCTTTCGTGGTACCGGTTGCGGAAAAGTATGCAACCAGAACATCTGAATGTGCTGCAGTCTCCGAAAAGAGCTCTTCTGTGTCTGTTTCCGCCGCGGCATTACCTGCGCAGGCAGTGACAGAAGAAAGCATAAGGACAGCCATAATGATTGAAAGTGTTCTTTTCATGGATTTCTTTTATACCTCCGTTTGTTTGTTTTGTGCCATGACGCCGGCTAGCGGTTCATCCGTCTTTCATTCGCCCAGCAGCCGGATCAGGCAGCTGTATGTGAGCTCATAAACGGTTTGATACAAGTAGTTGATTCCTGCTTCCTTCATAGCGGTCTTTTGTTTTTCTGTGACTGATGTATAAGGGTATATCCCAAACATAAAGGGGTAGAAGGTATAGATGAAGTTCTGAATATCTGTCACGCTCATATCCTTGCAGAACTTTTCCAGAATCATAGACATCAGCTGCAGGGAACGTCCGTAAGAGTGTTTGAAGGCAGTCAGCAGTTCCTGACGGCTGTTCGCCTCCATGTCATAATTGTTCATGGAAAGAAGCTTTAAAAGTTGTTCCCGTCCTGCCAGAGACGAAGCAATCTTTTTCGATAACTCAGCCTTCGTCATCTGTTCATTGCTGCTAAGTATGACGGTCAGGTCTTCATTCCAGCGGTCGTATTCCCGCTGAAAAAGAGCCAGGAAGATCTCTTCTTTTGTTACAAAGTAGTTGTAAATGGTGGGACGGGAGAAGGATGTGATATTTCCGATCTCCTTAAGGGTGATCTCCCGAAAGCTCATTGTCTGGTAGAGCTGCTCACAGGCATTAATGATTTCTTCCCTTTTTCGGGCAATCTGTTCCGGTGTAACTTTTCTCATCTTCCTATCCTTACTGTTTCCAAATATTTTGACACAGTGTCAGCGTTTGTATTATAACTGCCCGCTGACACTGTGTCAATATACTTTTTACTATTCATTTCTTTCCTGAAAGACCAACTCACGTGCTCACCGGGATCGATCGCGTCAGCAGGTCAGCAATTTCTCAAGACGTTCTTTATACAGCCTGTTGTCCACCTTAGTGATCACAGTGCAGTTCGGTTCTTTTTTTCCGTAATAACATCCGTCAAACCCGGGGCCCATATCTGCCAGGATTCCACCGTCATAGAAGATCACCTGGCCGTAAGTCTCGTTGTGTTCCGTGCATACATGGGAAACACAGGGAGATGAACTTATGATCACATCCTCCCAAAGCATGGGAGCAAGTGAGACTGCATCCGGAAGATCGATGCGCCGCTCGCCGCCGATTCCCAGGCAGAACTGCGCAAGCTTTTCATTGCATCTGACAGCATAAACAGCTGCCTCTTTTCCGGAAGAGAGCAGTCTTTTTGTATCTTCATCAAACCATGCCGCTTCAGAAGTACAAAGATCATAACCGCCGACATACACGTGTACTCCGAAATCCATCATGACACGGTATGCTTCCGGATCAGCATAGACATTGAATTCACTGACCGGCGTGGTATTGCCTTTTCCGTGCAGGCCTGTGGTCCCCATGGTCCAGATGCACCTGACATGTTTCATTACATCCGGTTCTTTCATCATGGCAAGAGCTACATTTGTCACCGGTCCGATCACTGCCAGTTCGAGCTCATCAGGATATTTCCTTGCAAAGTCTATGATCGCGTCGCAGGCATGGATTCCTTCCCGGGGAGAAATGCTTGGATGAATCAGTCCGCAGTCAGACATACCATCGTCTCCGTGCACATTCCTGGCGTGGACCCTCTCTCTCATCAGCGGTCGGTCAGCTCCCACATAGACCGGGGGAACATTCTCCGCTCCCACGGCGATCTCGGCAGACATCAGGCAGTTTAACGTGGCCTGCTCCACAGGCACATTGCCGCTCACTGTTGTCAGCGCCACTACTTCCACAGACGGGTCGCGAAGACACATCATGATCGCAACCGCATCGTCCGAACCGGTATCGGTATCTATGATTATCTTTCTCATTTCTTTCCTCCTGCCGATATGTTATTTCCCGATATGGTCTTGCTTACGATAGAATGAATTCCTGCTAAGCTATGGTAAATTATAACACAGAAACCGTCGTTATCGGAGAATCGAGAAGTTATCTGACCAGTGAACCCTCCGCATCGGCACGAATACTTCCGCCGAGTATCATGTCCGTATAGCCGGCAGGCAGCGGGGCGGGACGCGTGAACGTAGTCGTCATATCATAGACAATACCTTCCGCGGAGGAACGGTCAAGCCCCAAAAGCAGCTCCATGGTGTGCAGGCCCAATTCCGCTGATGCACGGTGCGGGCGGCTGCCCAGCATAGCCCAGGCCATCTCCGCCGCGCCGACACCGCGGTGCTGGCCATAGTCGGCTGGCGTCTCGGGGCCATAAAGAGGCGACCCGGTGTAGCCGTGGGTGAAAGGCATCTCTGCTTCCGGGGTGTTATTGCGGACCAGGCGGACATAGCCGCAGAAGCTGTTGGGATCACCGAGCTTCAAAATCCCTTCTGTGCCGTAGATCACCAGTGCGGGCTGCTCCTCGTCAATGCTCTCCCCATCCAGATGCAGGGTGCCGGCCACACCGCTTTCAAAGAGAAGTGCCCCTGTGTAGAGGTTATTATCAGCCGTCTTCCATCTGGTGCCGTAATCCCCTGCACGGAGAATGCGGGCCTCATGCTCCCTGGTCTCCGAGACAAAACCCGTGACTTTCTTCACTGGTCCGAGCAGGCTGAGCAGGGCGGTAACATAGTATACACCTACATCGTATGCGAATCCTCCGCCGGGATTGCGGATGTAGCGGAACACTTCAGAGTTCAGTGCCTGGGAACGATTGACGGCAGCCCGCGCGGAAGTGACCTGCCCGATCATTCCGCGGTCTATAAGATAACGCGCCGTCTGCAGGCCTGCCCCCAGAAAAGTATCCGGGGCGGTGCCCAGGTACAGTTTCTTCTCTTTTGCCAGCTCAACCAGTTCTTTTCCCTGCTCGAAATTCGTGCAGAGCATCTTCTCTGTAAAAACATTCTTGCCCGCTTCCAACAGTTCCCTGTTGACAGCATAGTGAGCAGAAGGACCTGTCAGGTTGACGCACAGCCTGATCTGCGGGTCAGCTTTGATCTCTTCCATTGTCATGACAGGAACGCCAAAACGTTCTGATTTTTCCTGTGCATTCGCTTCCAGATTGTCACAGATCGCAATCAAGTCGATTACGGAAAAAAGGTTCTGCAGATTCTTGATATAGATATTACTGATCATGCCGCAGCCGATCACAGCGGTTTTGATTTTTTCCATGGCAGTATGCTTCCTTTCATGTCAAACAGGCGGACCGGTGCGGCATACCCGTTCATTACTATGCTCTGTCAGGGACGGAAAGCCCCCTTGATGAAGTTGTCAGTATGATGTTCCATCATCTCGCTGACCTTATCGAAGTCCTCTGTATCAAACACTTTTGTCACACCGGTAAATTTCCAGATGCCTTTATCAAGCAGTTCCATGGAGCGGCGGCAAAGGCCCGCCTCATAATCGATGCGGCGCTCATGGCAGTTGATGGCTGTGAAAGCCTTGAAGTTCCACAGCATGAAGTCGATCGAGCGCATCCCGTCATTATGGTAGCCGCCGATACCGAGCCTGCCGTGAGCTTTTACCATCGCGCCTGCCAGCTGCAGGCCGTCCTCAGTGCCCGTAAACTCCATGACTGTGGGGATACCGGGAGCAAATACGTTAGCATTGTCGCCGCTTCGCGTCAGGTCAGCTTTACCGATGGTCTCGAAATCGGAGATATACATCTCCGGCAGCTCATCAGGCAGATACGTTTCCGTTGCTCCGAACTTCCGGGCATTCTCCAGAGCTTCCGGGCGCTTGTCCACGGCTATGATGTTTCCGTAGCCCATGGCTTTAAAAGCTGCTATGGAACCCAATCCCATATAACCGCATCCCACTACCGCGATCGTATCGCCCAATGTCTCAACGGGCAGCTTCATCGCTGCAGATAGAATGCAGGCCAGCGGCTCAGAGATCGCATCCTCATCTTTTAATCCGTCGGGTACATGAGCCATCTTGTCGGGACTTACGACAATATATTCCCTGTAAGCACCGCCGCCCAGACCGGTCACGCGGTCGCCGACCTTAAAACCGGTGACATTTTTTCCGATCTCAGCCACCACACCGACCGATTCATGGCCAAGCACATCGCCGTCTTTGGCCACAGCCCATGGATACCACTCGGAGTGACACATGCCGGTCAGTGTGACCTTCACCAACATTTCATCATCGTTATACCGGGGAATCGGGACCTCAATGATCCTGCTCCTGCGAGGTCCTGCCAGCACCATCTGCCGCATCGTTCCGTTCATATCTGTTCTCCTTTCGCAATATCCTTATTCTTAATTACCATTATATTGTGAAGGCCGAAAAAAAATATCACAATAGCGTCCTGTTTATTGGATAAAAACGCGCTTTTGTGATATTCTGCATTTAGGTAGTGTCAAGTGACCTATGAAAAACCAGAGCCAAAGAAAAAAGCTCTAACGAACCTTGAAAATCTGTAGATATTGAAAGCGGAA
>JBGUOI010000077.1:0-20313 GCA_045118075.1 Porcincola sp.
CGGCTGTTTCAATGAAGGCCGGCTGTGCTTTATGATGGTAGCGGATCCTGGCGCGGCACCTGAGTTCCTGTCCCGGATCAAGTCCGGGAATGCTCATGAAATTCACATCCCGGCAGAAGATAGTATCTTTAAACAAAGAGCGCTCATCCCCGATCACGATCTCGTTCTCCTCCGCACGGATCTCTTTGACAAATGCCGGGTAGCCGAAAGCGATTCCCAGTCCTTTTCGCTGCCCGACGGTATAGTGGATGATTCCGCGGTGTTTTCCGAGAATTTCTCCCTCCTCGTTTACAAAATACCCGGCTTTGGGTACAGGCTCTTTGCTGTGCTCTGAAATAAAATCAGCATAACTGCCGTCCGTCACAAAACAGATCTCCTGGGAATCGGGCTTATTGGCGACCGGCAGCTTTGCCGCTTTTGCGATATTCCTGACCTCTTCTTTTGTCAGGTTCCCCAGCGGCATCAGTGTCGCTGCAAGCTGCTCCTGACTCAGCTTATAGAGCATATAGGTCTGGTCCTTCTGTGCATGGGCAGCCTGGCGGACCGTATAACGTCCGTTATCAAGATGCATGACGCTCGCGTAATGCCCCGTCGCCACGTATCCGGCATTCATGACCGACGCAAAATGAAGCATCCTTTCCCACTTCAGATACCGGTTGCATTCGATACACGGGTTTGGCGTTCTTCCGTGAACATATTCCCGGATAAAAGGCTCAACCACTCTTTCCCGGAATTCAGGAACGCAGCTGAGCACATGGTAAGGTATATCCAGTTTTCCTGCTATCAGCGAAGCATCGTCGATTTCGCAGCAGCGGCTGTCTTCTCCATCGCCGGATATCCATGTCCGGAGCGTGACGCCGATCACGTCGTACCCGGACATTTTAAGAAGATAGGCCGCAACGGCGCTGTCCACTCCTCCTGACATTCCCACGACCACTCTGGTATTTGGCATCTCCTCTTCTCCTTGGATATTCAGGAACTTACTTACAGTTTACTTCGGCCGAATGCTCAGTCTTTGCTCCGTTCAATGATCCTCAGCAGGCGAATAAAGATATTAATGATATCAATATAGATACTCGCTGCGCTGTCTATGGCATTATCTATCGTTTTCGGATAAGCCTGGGCTCTCGACCAGTTATAACCGATATAACCGGAGAAAATGACGACCAGGATGTAATCCATGAAACCAAGTCTCAGATGCAGAAGCAGGCCTCCGACCAGCTGTACCACCAGGGAACCGACCAGTGCTATGAACAGCACTCTTCCCAATTTCCTGAAAAATGCCGGATACAGGGTAGACAGGATGATCATGACTACCAGGATGATACCCGTAGACAGGAACGCAGAGTAAATGGTTGCACTGGTATAGCGTTTCAGCACATACGTCAGCAGGACGCCCATGGCACCTGCCAGGCCGGTAAATCCCAGGATGCTGATCAGGGCATTATTCGACTTAAACACCACATACCTGCAGGCGAAACTGACTACCAGGTAACCAATGATCACAACCGATCGGTTAAGCGGAACGATATACGGCGTCAGGAAAAAAGCCATCAGAACATTGATCACAATGCCCCACAGCAGTGTCAGTCCGATCACGGCATTATAGGTATTATCCGAAACCACTTTTCTTTCCGTATTGAACAGACTCCCGGCTTTGGCCTCTTTATTATCCATATAACAGATTCCTCCTTTGGAACAATATTGCAATTCGTCTGTATTCTAACATACTCACCCGGTATTGGAAAGATTTCTCTTTAATAATGGCAGTGTCTGTACTAAAATTACAACAGGAAGAACGATCGTATCATTCATATGGGAGGTGCTGCACATGATGGATCTTCTGAAAAAAGGTTACATAGGGAATCCCGCCCAACTGGTCACTTTGCGGCGTGTCACGGTAAGCGAAGGCCGGGCTAAGGGAACAGGCATCATCGAGGTAAAAACTGCCGGCGGTCTAGAGCTGGATCTGCTGCCGGATGCCGGTCTTGACATCGGCCAGTGCCGCTATAAGGGCGTCAACATGGCGTGGATGAGTAAAAACGGCTACGACAATCCGGCCCTTTTTATTCCTTATGAAAATGAATTTGTCAATACTTTTCCCGGCGGGCTTCTCTATTCCTGCGGTCTTCGCAGCGCCGGACCTGCCAATCGTGACGGAGACGAATGGCATCCGCTGCACGGAAGATACCACAGCCGGGCGGCTGAACAGGTCAGTGCTCAAATCGAAGGAGACCAAATCGTTGTCAGCGGGATCATCCGGGAAACGCAGATGTTTGCTCATGTACTGGAGGTAAAACGCACGATCCGCGTCCCGGTTTTCGGGTCATCGGTCACGGTGCATGATACACTCACTAACCTCTCCCCCCGTGATGAGGAGATCATGCGCATCTACCACTGCAATTTCGGATATCCTCTTTTAAGCGAAGAGGCAAAGCTGACCCTTCCCGAAGAGAGACAGACCATCCCGCGTACGGAATTTGCCAAAACAGGCCTCGGAAGAGAGTGTGAATTTGACCAGCCGATCGACAGTGAAGAAGAGCGGGTATTCTTCCAGAAAATGGAAAAAGAATTCTGGGCGACCCTTGACAATCCGTCTCTGGGCATAAGCATGACCATCTCATGGAGCGGAGATACCCTGCCGATCATGACCGAGTGGCGCAGCATGGCCAGCGGAGATTACGTTCTCGGCCTTGAGCCATGCAACTGCTATATCATGGGCCGCAGTGAGGAGCGTTCCAACGGTACGCTGCCGGTGCTGAAAGCCTTTGAGAGCATCGACACCAGTGTCACGATCGAATTTCAATAAAATAGATGACAGGGGATCCCCCCTATACGCACATTAGAATAAAAAGCCATCACCCTGTTCCACGGGGAGCGCTCCCGCTCTTACCTCGCGCAGCGGTACATAAGGCTCGGGCTTCACCCTCGCCAAGTACCGGCGCTGCGGTAACGTCCCCTTTGGACCAGGGTGATGGCTTTTCTCTTCTCTTGCGAGGGGAGTGTCCCTTGCCATATGTAGATGGCAAAGGACCGCCTTGAAGGGATGAAGGGTTATGCAGCATAAAGGCAAAGTCAAAAAGATCTTAAGCCTATGCCGCCGCTGCAGAAAACGCGCGCATAGCGAATGCTTTCGAAGCACTGTCTGAGCGCACGACAGTGCGCGAGTTTGCGAAGAAAGCATTCTATAGACGGCACAGCGTTTTCAAAAGCGGCAAATAGCTTAAGATCCTTTGACTTTGCCCTAAGTTGTTAAATCAAAATGAGTTCAAGGACCGTCCCCCTGTCATCAAAGTCCTTTTCTTTTTTTCACCAGCAGCACAATGGCAAGTCCCAGTACCAGCACGGCCCCGGATGCTCCCAGGAGCAGGCGGGTACTTCTCGGATAGGCGGATACAGGCTGACTTTGGACCGGAGCGGCTTGATCAGGTGTTTTATCCGCGCGCTGATCCATCCCCGGCATCTGCCCGTCTCCCGGTATCGGACCGCCCTCCGGCCGCTGCCCCTCTTCAGGCATCCGTCCGCTTTCAGGCTCCGCAAAATCTTCCGGCATCTGTCCGCCCATCATCGGTTTCATTCCGGATAAGCGGCCTGCCGCTCCTCCGAATCCGACCATGCCGTCGCCGGACATGACACTGACCGTATCCAGGGTCAGATCCACACTGTAGTCTTCTCCGATCTTCACTGTATATGTCTCTTTGGCAGCCAGTTCACTGCAGCTGAGTGTGACGGCCGTAAAACTGCCGGGAATCTCTTTTTCCAGCACGGTCTTATCTTCTGCATCCGAAACTGTGACAAGAGAACCGGCGGACATTTCATCGGCGGTAATGATCGTCATATTTCCCTGCAGAGAATCATCTGATGCCTTCTCCAGCATGGAACTGTCTCCCGCAGCCACTACCGTTCCGCCGTTCAGGTACAGGTTTCCGCCGTTCTCGCTTCCGAAATCCAGAGCATTGTTTCCGGAACCGGAAAGACTGATCAGGACCTCTCCGCCGTCGATCACGATATCTCCGTTCGAATCTATCCCGTCCGCATCTTTCCCGTTTTCATTGATAATCGTTATGCTGCCCCCGGTTATGTAAACAAGACCTTCCGCCTGCTCCTGCGCAGTTTCGGTAACCGGCTGCTGTATCCGGGCATCTGGATCCTTTCCCGGCATGAAAGATGCCTCATCCGACCCGCTGTTCGCATTAATTCCGTCATCTGTCGGATAAATCGCGATCTGTCCCCCGGCGATTTCGACCATCGGCGCTTCTATTCCTTCATAGCAGTCTGAAGCTGTCAATGTGCCGTCCCGGAAATAGATCTTCGTATCACAGTGTACGGCGTCATCTCCGGCTTCTACAGAAACATCCGCATTCGTAAACGAGATGCTGTCATTGGCATGAATCCCATCCTGCGGGCAGCTGATGGAGATCATGCCTCCGGTGATCACGAGAGAATCATTACATTTGATGCCATGCCCATACTCTCCGTTTACCCTGAGAGTACCACTTCCGTTGATCGTGAGGTCCTCCTTGGACCAGACCGCGGCATCGGTATTGTTCTTCAGGGCCTCATCCGAGTATGTCTCACCACTAGTGAAAGTGTTTTCTGTTCCCTCAGCCAGCGTCAGGAAAACCTTATCAGCTTTCTTTATGCTGAGGGCAGCGTTGTCTTCACAGTTGACACTCACGCCGTTTAGCAGGATCCAGACCTTGGACGAGACATAGGCATCTACTACGATACTTCCGTTCGTCAGGTTTCCGGTGACCGAATAATAACCGCCGTTCTTGATCGTCAGCGATCCATCGTTAAAATATGCGCCGTTTCCCCTGATCGAAGCTGAATCACCGTTCAATGTGATCTGTACGGCACGACTCACATCCCAGCTGCCGTTCAGGTCATTGGATGTGAAGCGGGCATCCCCTGAATAGGACTCCGCATCCTCGTCTTCCACAGCCCGTATTCCGAGCTTTTCTCCGTTCATAAACAGGATCGTTCCCAGAACAGTCAGGATCAGGACAATCAGGCAGATACGGCCGATGTTTTTATTTGCCGACATGATTAACCCATATACTCCCCGTTATAGCTCACCAGCACCGCGTGGCTCACGCCTTCCATATCCGCGATCTCATTGATGAAATCCGTGTTGTCATCTTTCAGGCGGATCTCCATGTTCAGCTCGACCGTCCCCTTTTGCGCGGTCTTGCTCTTGACCGCACTTTTAACGGTATTCTTTTTAAGGTATTCTGTCACAGCCTTTTCGCTGGCATGATCAGCACAGGTAATAACAACGATATAAGGGTTCGTATGACTCTTCCGGTTAACGAAGATCACAAGGATGATCCCAATCATGACGCTTCCGAAAACAGCCAGCGGGATCATTCCCGACGCCAGGACGATACCTGCAGCGATCGACCAGAAAAGATAAGCGATATCCAGAGGTTCTTTGATGGCTGTCCTGAAACGGACGATGGACAGGGCACCGACCATACCGAGAGACAGAACCACGTTTGACGTGACAGCGAGGATCACAAGTGTCGTGATCATCGTGAGTGCGATCAGGGTTACCCCGAAGCTGGCTGAATACATCACTCCGGCATAAGTAATCTTATAAACATAGAAAATAAAGAGACCAAGTCCGAATGCCAGTACCATGGCGATCACCATGTCCAGAATGCTGACACTGGAAACGTTGGTCAGAAAACTTGATTTAAAAATATCATTGAATGTCATCGTCCGTTTTCTCCCGGGAGATCATGTCCCGTCTGTTTGCCCTCTGTATCTTGTGTTTCTTGATTATCCGTAAATACGGCACTGCGCATATTTGGAAAAAGCGCTCGCTCTCCTGCTTTCCAGCTGCACGGCATGCCGGATGATCTCCGGCAGATATGCATCCCATTTCACTTCAAGGATGATCAGCGAATCCCCTGCCGGCACCGTCACGCACCCGGGATCCAGAAAATCCGTCGCATGCAGCCCTGTCCTGATATCGTAATCCAGGGTGACCCTGACGTGTCCGGGACCGTAGATAAACGGGATGCGGGTATAGTCAACGATTGTTCTGGGACGAAGCCCCTGTGAGAGCATTTTGGAATACAGTTCCAGAATCAGCGGATGAGAACTGTTTTTCATCCACTCTATATCGCCTGAAACGATCCGTCCGGCCTGTTCCTTTGTAAGAGGAGCACTCTCCTTACTGCACAGGCCGTTCATTTTGCTCTTCTTCTCCAACCGGATAAAAGAAAGATCATCATTATAATACCGTATCCGGAATTTCTCCCTGCAGTTGACCCCGTCGATCTTCTCAAGCAGTGCTTTGTCCTTCAGATTGTCAAAATAAAAGCTTCGGATCTTATACTTTCCGTCCTCGGCATGCGGATCGGTCCTGGCGACTGCGCGCAGGCGCTGCTGAATGGTCACACTGTCAGACGCATTGATTTCGTGCTTCCACTCGTGCCTGAAACGCCGGACCGGCGCTTTCAGTATCTCAGGGTCTTTTTCCCTCATAGATCATTCCTCCCCGACCCGGAATCATCGGATCACGGTTAATCATCATAAACGATATTTATGTCCGAATTGTGAAGCATCCGCCGGGATCAGAACACCCTCTCACCAAGCTGGGCGTTAAGATGTCCGGCCATCTCACTGATCACTTTCTTAAGAAGCTCCGGATCTTTCCCGCCGACACGTTTTCCTTCCAGTTCAAAGGCTGCACCCATCTGGCGGCTTGATGAAGAAACAATGATCTCATCCGCCTCATAAAGTTCATCCAGTGTATAGTGCTTTTCAATCACGGGAATACCGGCTTTCTTCGCACACCGGATCAGGTTCTTTCTGGCAATTCCCGGAAGGATCCAGTGATCTGCAGGCGCTGTTACAAATGCCCCGTCCTTCAGCATGGAGATATTGCTGTGAGCACACTCGGTCACAATATCTCCCCTGTGGAATACGGCTTCCTCACATCCCGCATCTTCGGCTGCCTGTGCAGCCAGAACGCTCGGAATCAGGTTCAGTGTTTTGATATTGCAGTACTCATAACGCTTGTCTTCATAAGTAGTCAGCTTCAGCGGGCGGCCAAGCGGCGCGAACTTACCTTGATCTGTAAGGGTAATGATCAGGTTTGAAGAAACCCTTTCCGGAAAGCAGTGCCTTCTTTTAGCAGTTCCCCTGGTAGCTGACCAGTAGAGCATGTAACAGCCGCCTTTTTCACCCATTGCAGCGATCTTCCTGAGCTCGCTGCGAAGTTCTTCCTCCTGCATCGGAGCCGGAATGGACAGTTTTTCCATGCTGGAATAGAACCGGTCGATATGATCCTGTTCATCCAGAATCACCCCGTTGTATGACATGGTCGCGTCATAAACACCGTCTCCGAAGTAAACGACCCTGTCATTCAAAGGAATTGATATCTCCTCGATCGGTCCGATCTTACCGTTATAATATCCAATGTCCATCTCTCTAAGTCTCCTTCCGCAGTCCGGGAACGGCCTTAGGCGTCCCTGATCTCATTTACACGCTATGATAAAGGTTATTGGCCTTTTTTTCAAGACCCGCGGTTTTTCGAATTTGCGGTATTTCATCCCTTTCACCTCTTTCCGAAATCAGACACTTGTGCGATAATACATAATGTTAATTTACTGAGTGCAAATGTTGATCCAAAGAGGTAAAAATGTCTGATATTGATAAAAAATGGAAAATACTGGTGATCAATCCCGGGTCGACTTCAACGAAGATCACCCTGTTTGAAAACGAGCGGCAGCTGTTCGAAGAGAGCATCTTCCACGATGCCCCCCTGCTGCTGCAGTTCGATCACGTTAATAAACAGGTTCCTTTCCGGTATCAGGTCATCATAGATGTCCTGAAAGAACACGGGGAGGATCCGGCAAACATCGATGTGTTCGTCGGCCGCGGAGGAAGCGCTTATTCACAGCCGTCCGGCGTGACCAGGATCGACTCCCGGCTGTATGAGGATACGGTAGCCGCGGTAGGCGGAAGCGAACATCCCGCGAAACTGGGTGTCATGCTCTCCTGGGAATTTGCCCGCAGGTTCGGCCGTGATGCCTACACCCTCAACCCGACCAATACGGAGGAGTTCTGTGATTATGCACGCATCACCGGGATCAAGGGAATGTACCGCACCTCTCACTCCCATGTGCTCAACCAGAAAGCCGTTGCCGGGGTCCATGCCAAAAAACTCGGGAAAGCCTATGAAGACTGCCGTTTTATCGTGGCTCATATAGACGGAGGAATCACTGTCAGTGCCCATGAACACGGGAAAATGATCGACGGCAATATGGGAGCGGACGGGGAAGGCCCGTTCTCACCCACCCGCATCGGCTATGTACCGCTTCCGCTGTTTTTCGATTACCTGGAAACACATACCCTGGATGAAGCCCGGCTTTTGTGTACCCGTTCGGGCGGTTTTGTCAGCCTGTTCGGAACTGCCAACTCGGATACCATCCATAAGCTGAAGGAAGAGAATGACAAAAAGGCGGTGCTGGTCTGGAACACCATGATCTATCAGATCTGTAAACTGATCGGAGAAATGAGTACGGTCCTTTCGGGAAAAGTGGACGCCATCCTGCTTACCGGCGGTCTCATGCGCTTTCAGGATATTATTGACGGTATAAAGGAGCGCTGCGAATGGATCGCACCGGTCAGTGTGTATCCCGGAGAGATGGAACAGGAGGCGCTTGCCTATCCTGTCCTGAAAGCACTAAGAGGCGAGGCGGACATCCTGACTTATTCGGGGCGTCCCGTGTGGAACGGGTTTGAAGGAATCGACCTGTAAAACAGGCGGAAGGGGTAAAATGGGAATTATTGAAGAAGTCAAAGCCAGGGCACGCGAAGATATGAAGACGATCGTTCTTCCTGAGGGCGATGAAAGAAGAACGCTTCTGGCAGCATCGCAGCTGCAAAAGCAGGGAATTGCAAGACCGGTGCTTCTTGGCGATCCGGAAAAGATCCTTGCCGCAGCAGGTGAAGCCGGTGCGGATATTGCCGGAATCACGATCATCGATCCTGCCAAAAGCCCGGAAAGGGAGCGCTATACAGAAGCGCTGTTTGAACTGCGAAAGTCAAAGGGAGTGGATCGTGAGCGGGCGGCCGCTTTGATAGCGGACCCCATGTATTACGGAATCATGATGGTAAAGCTCCAGGATGCGGACGGACTTGTCTCCGGAGCCTGCCATACCACCGGCGATATGCTTCGACCGGCTCTGCAGATTATAAAGACCGCTCCGGGCACAAAAGTCGTCTCCTCCTGTCTGCTGATGGATTTCCCGAATAAGCAGATCGGAGAGAACGGTCTGCTTGTCTTTTCCGACTGCGTAGTCATGCCATGCCCGAGTGCCGAAGAACTTGCGCACATAGCTGTCTCGGCAGCCTCAACAGCCAGGAACCTGTGCAATATCAGCGAGCCTCGTGTCGCCCTGCTTTCCTTTTCAACCAAGGGCAGCGCCGAGCATGAGCTTGTCACGAAGGTTCGTGAAGCAGCGGCGATCGCCCATGAGCTCGCCCCGGACCTGATCCTTGACGGGGAACTGCAGCTGGATGCAGCCCTGGTACCGGAGATCGGCGCTTCCAAAGCAAAAGGAAGCCCGGCTGCAGGCCGGGCGAATGTGCTCGTCTTCCCGGATCTGCAGTCGGGCAATATCGGTTATAAGATCGCTCAGCGCCTGGCCGGAGCCGAGGCATATGCCGTTCTCCAGGGACTGGACAAGCCCTGCAACGATCTCTCGAGAGGATGCTCCGTGGAGGATATCGTTACGACCGCAGCCCTTACCGCTGTTCAGGCACAGGGCCGCAGATAAAAAACAACTCACTCGACAGTCACACTCTTCGCCAGGTTCCTGGGCTTGTCTACATCCAGGCCCCTGGCGACACTTGTATAATAAGCCAGAAGCTGCAGCGGGATCACCGCAAGGCTTCCGACAAAATGCCTGTCTGTTTTCGGCACATAGATCGTAAAATCAGCCGCGTCTTCCACATTGTAATTTCCATAGCTGGTAATGCCGCACAGATAAGCTCCGCGGGCACGGCATTCCGTCATATTGCTGACTGTTTTTTCCATCAGCTGAGTCTGTGTCAGGAGGCCGATCACAAGCGTCTTATCTTCCACCAGGCTGATCGTCCCGTGTTTAAGTTCTCCCGCCGCATAAGCTTCCGAGTGGATATAGCTGATCTCTTTCATCTTGAGGCTCCCCTCAAGACTGACCGCATAATCAACTCCGCGCCCGATAAAGAACATGTCATGAGCATTTGCGTATTTCGCCGCAAACCACTGGATCCGGCCCTTATCTTCGAGTGCTCTTTCCATCTTTTCCGGTATCCGGGTAAGTTCCTGCGTCATCGACAGCGCTTCTTCAGGGCTGATCGTCCCTTTTACCTTCGCAAGCTGCACGGCAAAACAGAACATGGCGGCAAGCTGTGCGCTGTACGCCTTGGTCGTAGCCACGGCGATCTCGGGACCGGCCAGTGTGTAAAGAACATGATCCGCTTCCCTTGCGATCGTGGAACCTACTACGTTCACCACGGCCAGGGTCGGGATTCCCAATTCTTTCGCCACACGCAGCGCTGCCAGAGAATCCGCTGTCTCCCCCGACTGGGAAATAATGATTACAAGGGTATCTTTCGTCAGCAGAAGTTTCCGATACCGGAACTCACTCGCCAGTTCGACCCGGACCGGGACCTGGGCCAGGTCTTCGATCACATACTGAGCCTCCATCCCCACATGCCAGGCGGAGCCGCAGGCAACGATCTGAATGGAAGAAAGGCTGCCAAGAAACTCATCCGACAATTCAGCTCCGGACAGGTCGATTCTGTCATCACTGATGAGACTGGCCAGTGTATCCCTTACTGCTTTGGGCTGTTCATGGATCTCCTTTATCATGAAGTGCTCATAACCGCCCTTTTCGGCCGCTTCGGCATCCCAGGTGATCTGCGTGGTCTCCAGGGAGATCTCATCGCCGTTCAGGTCATAGAAAGTCACCTCTCCGGGCATGATCCTGGCACATTCCATATTTCCGATGTAATAGACCGTCCGGGTATATTTCAGTATGGCCGGAGCATCGGAGGCAAGGAAAGATTCCCCCTCGGATACCCCGATGATCATGGGGCTGTCCTTTCTCGCGGCGTAGATCTCGCCGGGATAGTCCTTGAACATCAGCGCCAGGGCATAAGAACCTCTTACACGGACCATCATACGGTTGACGGCATCAACCGGACCGATCTTGTATTTTTTATAGTAGTAATCGACCAGTTTGATGACCACTTCGGTATCCGTGCCGCTGTAGAACTCGTAGCCGTGATTCACCAACTTCTGTCTGAGCTCTTCATAATTCTCAATGATCCCGTTGTGGACACCGACCACATCCGACTCGACCGGTCCGGATGCGGAGCCTTTCGCATTGCCGCTCACATGAGGATGGGCATTCGTCTGGTTAGGTTCCCCGTGTGTCGCCCAGCGGGTATGGCCGATCCCGCAATCTCCGGGAAGAGAACGGCCATTATCCGTCTTCTCCGCCAGATTGCGCAGTTTTCCTGTTGCCTTTACCACCTCAGCAAGTTCCGATCCGCTGCGTACGGCCATTCCTGCCGAGTCATATCCCCGGTATTCCAGCTTGGACAGGCTGTCCAGTATGATCGGGGCTGCTTCCTGATTTCCTGTATATCCAACGATTCCGCACATGATTTGATGTTACCTCCGCATGTACATTCTAAAGTTTTTAACCATTATATTCATCCGGCCGCCATTATGCAATCATTTCCCTTCACTTTTTTGCCCATACTGCGTAGAGTATGGTCGTCGGACTGTCCAAAATCAGGCTGTCACCGGGCTGATACGTTTCTCCGCTGCCGTCAGGCATGATGTTCCAACCGGCGAACTCCAGCTCTTCCCCGGGAGGTTCGATCTTATTCGGATCCTGGATATAGTCTATGATCACGGCCGGTTCACCGATCTGAAGGATCTGCCGGTTATATACTTCTCCGCTGCCACCGTTCGCATCATAATACAGCATGGCTGAGTTTTCGGAAAAGCCCTTAGTGAGAGCTTTTATGCGGTTATCAAGAAACTCCTGACTGCGGCTGACTATCCCGGCATAACGCTCCTTTGAACCGGAAGGATCTGCCCCGGTGAGCCATCTTAAGACATTCATCGGTCCGGACTTTTCCAGTTCAGCAGAAGCAGCGTTTACTTTTTCCAGAGCCGGCGTGAACACATTCTCTTCCAGCATCTGCGCCCATCTTGTCCGCACCGCCTCCCGAAAGTCGTCATGGCGGTAAGCTGCGGTAAGGACGGTCGGATCGGGATAACTCATCGAATTAGCCCACCAGATATCCGGAGTAATAGTATTGACTTCAAACCTGTCTATAATTGCGCCGAATGCGAGATCCATGTCCCATACCGGCGAAAAGACAAGTTTTCCGTTTTCTCCGGCTTTAACCATAAAAAAGCTTGTCTGTCCCGCGTCAATATTGTTGCTCAGTTCCTGGAGGATATACATATTTACAAAAGAATCCATGTCAAAATACTCGGTATAATACTTACCTGCAGTGTTATATCCATCGGCAGAATACAGAGCCCCAACCGCATCCTCCACAAACGAACGGATATAGGCTGTTTCTTTCTCTCCGGCGTGTTCAGGCTCCCTGATCACGATCGGAAGTCCGTTCTTTGTGACAAATCCGCACGTTTCTTCCTTATACCTGGGGGCTAATTGGACTTCAAGCAGGTATCCGCCGGAAATATCTTCAGGTTCTTCCGGCAGGTCCACCCACTTAGCACTGCCGTATTCAGCGTCTTCGGGAACCGATCCGTTTTCACCCGTACCGGCCGGTGGGAGACTGTCCAGGTCAATTCCGCGGTTTGCTCTTTCGTTCGCTTTTTCCAGATCCGGAATGTCGATACGGTCCGGTCCGGGTTCGACCTTTTCACATACAACAAAGCTTCCGCGGTAGTCACCGTTGATGTACAGATCCACATGCCGGTAATCTGATGAATAATGCAGGCCGAATGCTTTGGCCAGTTCCCAGGCGTAATCATTGTGAATCAGTGAATAGTCAAGCCGGTTTGCCAGAAGTGTCCATTTCTTTGCTTTTCCCATACCAAACAGATCTGTTTTTTTACGGAACTTTATCGTATAGGGGATCTTCGGCCCGATCGTGGAGGAGTTTCCTCTCATCTTGATGAAAGTCAAGTCTTTATCCAGTATCAGCTCTCCATCTTCATAGATTCTGACGGCGGCCGGTTCTTTATTCGCTTTCGATTCATGGATAAAGTCAAGCGATCCGCTTCTGGTAACGATAAACATCGCCGGGATATTTGCGGATATACATACTTTCAGCGGATATACGCTGTCTCCGCATCTTAAGGAATGTTCGCCCTCCGTAAAAGCCGATGCACTCTGACCGGGGATCAGATCGGTCCCATCGATCGCCACTGTATCTGATGAGGAAAAGTAGACCTTTGCGGTATCCGGGTCAGTACCTGCAGGCAGAAACAGGTAATGCCCATCCTCTCCTTCATGCCAGAATACAAGATCATCATCCCGGGTCGAAGCACAGAACGGCGCCACGGCAAAAGACCGGATCTCTGAGCCTGAAACGGGATCCGGCAGGATAAATAAATACAGCAGTGCTGCGCCGATTATGACGCAGCACAGTTTTATTCCGGTTAAAACATTTGTTTTCATGGATTCATATCTCTGAAACTGGTTTTAAAGTTCGGTAATGTCAGAAACTTCCGCCCAGATTCTCCAGCGTATCGATAACGACCACACAGTCTTCCCGGACGTTCTGCATTACAGATTTCATGATGTTCTCGGGAATGGCAACGCATCCGCCGGTATAAGGTTTGGCAGGCCCGAAACAGTGAAGGAAGATCGCGGATCCTCTGCCGGCGCCGCCTTCTTCATTGAAGCTGATATTCAGGCAGTACTGATACTGATATTCATAATCTACGATATGTTCGCTGTTCTCCATATCCAGATCGGGATAGTCGTTAATATCGACCATCTGGTTATACTGCATTCCTTCCCGGTCATCTCCTGACCAGTAACTATCATCATCCACCTTCACATAATCCAGAGCGCAGCCCGGATCATCGGCAATACCGAATGCCTTGTTGAAATGATAGATACCGACGGGCGTCTGTGCGCATCCCTCGGCATGGTCCTCATCAGCACAAAGACCGTTCTTTCCTACAAATCCGGGGGTCGAAAGAATCTGCTTCCACTCTCCGTTCTCATCTCTTTCATGCATGGAAACAAAAGCGGTGGTCCTGTCCATATCCATGGCAGCTACCACAAAAAGCTGCGTGGTCTCTTCATCCTGCGCAGAGGGAAGTGCTTTCACCCAGTCCGGAGAATCGACCTCATGCTGAATAGAAGCATGCAGATTATCACTCACCTGACTGTCAAGAGCCATCGTATCCTCCTCCTGTGCCATGCAGCCTGCCGTCATGGAAAGACCAAGCAATGCCATTCCGATTATTACAGCCATTCGTTTTCTCATTTTCCAGTTCTCCTTCTATCATATCTCTGAAATAATTCTGACTGTTGTTCCATAATAGTATACGATTTTGAAGGTCACATATCCACGGTTTATTCTGCCAATTCCGGTGATGTAAATCCTTTTCTTTTTTCCGCCGCTTTGATCAGCACTCCTGCTTCTTTCAGTGCCGCTTTCAGATAAGGTTCCTGCCATTCTTTTCCGGCTTTCTCCTTTTTCTTGATCTCATCCCAGCTTTTCATCCGTTCCTCGTCTGAAGAGTATTTCACTCCCGCAAACACGTGGGGATGGCGTCTGATCATCTTCTCTGATACGGTCCGGACCACATCTTCAAACGTGAAAAAACCCTCTTCTTCTGCGATCACTGAATGGAACATGACCTGAAGCAGCAGGTCGCCCAGTTCTTCCTTAAGGTTTTCCGGGTCTTTCGTCTGCTCCAGGATATTGATGCCGCAGACTACTTCCGCTGCTTCCTCAATGACTGCCGCTTTCAGCGAGGAATGCGTCTGTGCCCGGTCCCATGGACACCCGTCTTCGGCACGAAGTGCCCTGACAATGTATTTAAGCCCTTGATCGGTTTTTGGTTTCATCTTATCACCCTCCCCCGCTCGAATATATTGCACAGGCTCTTATCTTCCGGTACAGAGTTGATTATAACACAAGCGGAGAAAGCTGTTTGGCTTTCTCCGCTTTTTTACTTTGTTTTAAAGATCCGCTTTCCCAATACCCGGCCCGTATGAAAAATGGCGCTCATCACAGCAAACCCGTATAATACTCCGGTTATGAACCGCCTTCTGTTGTTCGATTCATAATCCGTCAGGTACTGCACGGTGCCGTCTGCTGCCAGCGGCAGCGCCGCCAGAAGCACTTTATAAGGAAGATCGGCCTTGAGAGAAACGGCAGCTCCCAGAAGATGTCCTGCAGCGATCCCTGTACACCTGGCGCACAGGGGAAACTGGTAATCTCCGAAAAAGAAACTTCTTTCGGGCATCTGATGGCAGCCGCAGTATTTCCGGCCAAACTCCATCGACTTGATCCAGACCCGATCACGTCCTGACTGGTTTATGCTTTCCATTTCTTTCCACAATGATTGCATACCCAGTATGCTTTAGACTCAATCTTTTTTCCGCCTGTGCAAAATCCGCAGAGCAAACCGACAGGTCCGCCTGTCAGGCACCAACCGCACAGACCTTTGCCTATTGAATAATCCTTACCGGTTGTCTGAGTTTCTGTGATGATCTGACAGTTTTCACTGCCGCATTTGGGACATCTCATCTCATTATCCTTTCTTCTGTTTACATCTGGTGTCAGTATACTGTCAGGTGTCTGTTTCCTTCATAGACCTGGAAATCCGTGTCTGAATGTCTGGTATAAGCTGTTCCGTCATTATCATACCATAAACCGTCTGCCGATTCATAGAGGGTTACGGCTGTTCCGTCTTCTTCATAAGCAGTGACTACTCCATTCGGAGCTTTCTAGAGGATATTCCTCCCCCCGCGGTAGTTTGCCATATAATCTTCGTTGATCTCCCTGATCTCACGCTTTCCGTCTATATAATCCTGATAAATATCCCATGGGGAGCCTCCGCCGAGCCAGCACGATGAACAGTTCTCGCAGCCGCCGCCGCAGTCCATGGAATCACGGATGATCTGCTCCCGTTCTTCTCTTGTGGTATCTTTGATCAAAATCGATCTCATAATATTTCCCTCCCTTCTGTTCTGATACAGCAATTGTAACATAGAAAACACGGAGAAAACATTTTCCGTTTTCTCCGTGTTTTCTTTTTTGACGAGATAAAAAAATGCAGCTGATCAGCCGCATTTTATCCAGCTCAGCACAGTGTGGATCTCTGCAATATAACCGTCATCGTCATTCGGCGTTTCCAATATAAAAGGCAGCCCGGCAAGCTTCGGATGAAGTGCGATTCTCTTCATCGCCTCTATTCCGAGAGATCCCTGTCCGAGTTTTTCATGACGGTCTTTACGGGAGCCACGCTCATTCTTACTGTCATTGAAATGAACTGCCTTAAGCTTCGAAAGTCCGATCACATCATCAAAATGCTGCAGCACGCCGTCAAGGTCATGCACGATATCATACCCCGCATCCCAGGTATGGCAGGTATCAAAGCAGACTCCCATCTTTTCCGGATATGCCGCCCGGTCAATGATCTCCCTAAGCTCTTCAAATGTGCCGCCGATCTCCGAACCCTTTCCGGCCATGGTTTCCAGCAGTACGGTCGTACCTGTATCCGGCTTCAGCACCTTGTTCAGCGCATTCGAGATCTGATCGATCCCTTTTTCAACTCCCTGCCCCGTATGCGCACCCGGATGAAAGTTGTAGTAATTCCCCGGAAGCAGCTGCATGCGCTCAAGATCTTTTGCCAGCATATCCAGTCCGTTCGCGCGGGTTTCTTCTTTTGCCGAGCAAAGATTCATCGTATAGCTGCCATGGGCGACCAGGGGGCCGAAGCCCTCCTTTTTCAAATGCAAAAGCAGCGCTGCCATATCCTCCGCTCTGACAGGCTTTGTCCTGCCGCCGCGCGGGTTCCTGGTAAACCAGGCAAATGTATTTCCGCCGAAACGGCTCATGGTCCTGCCCATAGCCTCATAACCGTCTGTTACCGACAGGTGGCATCCGATGTAGATCATACTTTTCCTTTTCGATGAAGTTTCATCTTTTCTTGTAAATGATCAGTTCGGGATCGGCTCCGTCAGCCTCATATGTACTGACCAGAATAAACTCCATATTGGCGATCACTCCGAAGCACAGCCCATCCACGATCTCTGATTCCAACTGGTTTCCCAGGTATGTTGTCTGGTCATCCAGGAATTTAACACATAAACCATTCGGCAGTCTGTATTCAAGATTAACATACCTGCCGACCAGTGCATTCAGTTTTGTCACCTCGGGCATTCCCTCTATATGAAGCGCATTGATCTCTTCGATCAGCCGATTCTTGAATGCTTCAAACTGCCCGTTGTCACTGAGTTCATCATATCTTTTCCAATAATCCAGCTTCGGCAGTGTTTCCTTCAGATAAGCTCTGGCCTGGTCCTCGGTAAAGTTTTCATTTACCATGCTTCGGACACAGACTTCAATCAGGTCATCCATGCTGCTGTACGTATAAGTCCCGTCCGCAAAACACCACTTGCAATACTCTTCATTCAGCGTTCCGTCTTTATTTCTTCCGATGATCTCATCTTCCAGCGGCATGCCGCAGCATTGGCAGATGAGCTTTTGCGGAGAACCGAGCAGCGTATTGATCGAAACATTATAAAGATTTGACAGGAGCTTCAAGGTTTCCGTGCCCGGAACAGTATCTCCGTTTTCCCAGCGCGAAACCGCCTGCCTCGTTACAAACACTTTTTCGGCCAGGTCATCCTGCGACAGGCCGTTCTTCATCCTCAGATCCAGTAATATGTCTTTCGTGCTCATAATGCATACCTCCTCTTTTCATCATTGTAATACAGAGATATGAATAAAACACGCAACCGGTTGTTGCTTAATACATTACATTGGTCAGCTGCATGGTAATGGAGGCAGTGAAGAGCAAAACGGCGAGGTACAAAATCATCATATTTCGATTCGAGAAGAAAGCCACACATTCCCTGACATAAGCATTCGGCCAGAACCACCATTTTGTTTTTGCCCCCAGGCCTTCGGCCGCAAGATGAACTTTATTGGCCAGGATGCCGCTTCTGAGCACATGATAATTGGTCGTGACATAGCAGACCTTTGCATCTGATGAATCCGGATCCCGGCCGTCTATGACCTCTTTGCTGAATTTCATATTCTGGAAGGTATTAACGGACTGATCTTCTAAAAGCACATACTCACCGGGGATATCTGTTCCGGCAATGTAATTGCCCATCGCTTCTGCCTCAGGCATCGGCTCATTCCTGCCCTGCCCGCCGGAGGGGATGATGAAGGCTGCTTTTCCTGTTTCCTGCTTCTGCATACGCCAGAAATCCAGCGCTTTATCGACTCTTGCTTTTAAAAGAGGCGTGAGTGTCCCATCCTTTCTGAAACAGCAGCCGAGAATCATAATATAGTCCCGATCCGGATCCGGTACGTGCTTTGCAGCCCTTAAGCCGCAGATGATCGTACTGAGCAGAATACACTCTGCATAGGTAAATGCAAGGCCGACTGTATTTCTTATCATCGAGATCGTCTTTATTTCCTCATAAGAAAAGTCATAACGATATAATAATTTCGACATGGCAAAAGTCCCGGCTCCTGCTCCGATCATAATAATTCCCAGCAGGATGCCCAGTACGTTCTGGAAACGCGGAGGCTCATGCCTCAGGAGTGCAATATTGCTGACGATCAGGGAAATGCTGAACAAAAGGAGTCCGGGGCGTGAAGCAGCGAAAATTTTCTTCCCTGCCTCGGCAAAATCCAGCACAAGAAGCCATACCGGAAAGTTATACTGATTGGACAGGTGCCTGAAATAGTACGGAATCACTACACATAGAAATACACCGGTAAAAATCATGACACCGCAGGTAAAGATCGCTTCATTAGAGTTTTCCAGGGGACCTTGCAGTCTCAGGAAGCCCACAAGCATAATGATAAATACGCCGGTCAGATGCATCAGTATAAAAAACAGGATGAATTCACTGCCCGTAAAGCTTCCTGTCGACCACGAAAACGCAAGATTGAACCATTCAACGTCGATCAGATCTCCCGTCAGTATTTGTCCGTGCAAGTCGTTCACTTTTAATGAATACCGTCCGGCCTTTTCAGGCAGCAAGCTGATACTGATCGTGTTCAGGTCACCCTGAGGCGTCATCACATAGCAGACATCATAGGATTCTATGGGTATCTCTTCCCCTTCCCACTCAATCACGACATCAGCGGACTTAAGACCTTCAGCAGCTTCTCCCAATGGCAGGTCCACGACAAAACGTCTTTGGCCTGTCAGCCATAAAGCAAAACACAGAATCACCAACGCAGCGCTCAGACATATGACCTGCAGGATGATGCTCTTTTTTGCAGATCTCAGTGATGTGAAACACTTCAAACCGGTTTCCCCCCGCTATTACAGATTTTCCCTGTACTCTATGGTACAGGCTCAAAGCAGTCACTTTTCCGCATGATTGACTGCCGAACCCAGACTGCCGGATATCCTGCTCGGGTGCCTGATGTTTTCTGCACCTGCAGCAGAGTTATTCCGGGGATTAACGCGGCCATTATAAGCAGGCCTGGCAACAGCATAAATGCTGCGCCCGGAGATGACCCTCCCTATTCTTACGGGATTGCCTTCGACGACCGAAACATTTCCGTTTGAATATACCTGCATCACAATCGTCGAATGATGTCCTTTATCCACTAAAGCGATATCTCCCGGTTTAATCGTCTTCGGAGTAAGTGTTCCCCTGATCTTATATCCTTCCAGTCTTCCGCTTCCCCCGGTGCTTGAGAGCGAATACCGGTATAAGGAGTTTTGGGAACTGTAATATCCCATGATCGTTAAATCGGATCGATACCTGTTTGCCACATCAAACAGTCCCCTGGAGTCCGGTACCCTGGCGGCAACCAGACACCAGGTCGCAAAATCGGTGCACCATGATCCGGGAGCGTCCCTGTCACGAAGATTGACGGCATAGGTATTCCACTTGCTGCCGAAATAAGCGAGTCCGTCATTGTATCCGTATTGCGACTTCGCGATCGCGATCACATCCGATGCCATTCCTTTGGCTTTTTGGCTCAGTTTTTTATAACCGGAATAAGGAAGAGGCATTTTCAAGTCCGGCCTGGGATCCTTCACCTTGATCACAGCTTTGAGTGTTTTCCCGTCAGCTTTCACGGAAATGT
>JBGUOI010000078.1:0-33830 GCA_045118075.1 Porcincola sp.
TCCGGTTTCTTTCATACATTCCGCAGCCAGGTTTACCCAGCTGACGCAGCGGTCCAGAATTACAGAATCAGAGGTGATCACGTTCTCTTTATCATACAAAGTTCTGTCCACCTCTTTCAATATCCGGATATCCAGGTCAAAATTAAATTTCTCCCCTTCATCTGCGATCAGTGTTTTAAGCCTTCCGGAGTTCGATACCGGCTCATCCAGGAGAATGACTGCTTTCCCGATCTCAGCTTTTTGAAGGACGCGAAGCATTAGGCCGATCGCTTCCGAAGTCTCCGGGATCAGCCGGTAAGTCCCTCGCAGCGCCGCCAGATCCCGTATTGTGCCATCCATACACTCAAAAAGAATGGAATTACTCAGCATGACCTCCAGCGTAATGATCGTATTGAAACCATCGATCCAGACTTCTTTCCCCGGCAGATCATATATGGAGATCTGCCTTCGTCTGCGCTCAGCAAGCTGATCATCCGCTGCCAGGCTCCTCATGATTGCCAGCCGCTGCCTCTCTGATAACAGATAATGATTGCCGACAAAAGTCGATGCCTGCTTAAGATCATAGCCTTCATTGATCAGATACCGAACCTGGCGGGACGCTTTATGCAACGTGTAAATTACTTCCGGAGCAAAATTCCTTTCATCTTCCGGAACATAACCCCGCTTTGCGTTCACTGTGCATCACCCTCGTTATCCTTTTTGTTCATATCATCAACAATTCCGGCCGGCTTCGCCGTCATTTCGACCCAGGCCGGGATGAACCCGCTCTTTACCGCATTCCTGACGGATCGGATATTCGACCATGCGGAACAGTAAAACGGCACTTTATCCCGCTCGAGGATCTCTCTTGCAAGAATACCGGTCAATGCGGAAGCGATTCCCTGCCGTCTGTGATCCGGCAGGACATCCACGCCGATCTGCCACATGTCTTCACAGTCCGCCGAGCAGCCCGCCAGGCCGACCAGGGTTCCTCCGTCATAAGCCCCTGCTCCCAGCACGTCCAGTTCCTTGCGGTCTTTGCAAAGCGCATTGCCCCATTCCGGCAGGTATAATTCCTCAAAATCAGCCTGCTCCAGGAAGCGCACTTCATACGAAGGCGCCGGCTTTGGAATCCTGTTAATGTCCGGGAGATAATACTCTGCCATAAAGCAGATCTTGTGTCCCCTCTCGGCCAGGCGCTCATTGAGCCAGTGCATGTTCGGCGTCTCAAAACAGTGATAAAACTCATATCGCCCGATATACTCTTTTGTCAGCTCAGAAACCTCATCGGCCGAAGCGGCAACAATGTTATTTCCGTAAGATACCAACGTACAGGTGATCGGCTCTTTCAGGTATTTACGGGCGTTCTTTCCCAGATGAAAAGGAACGGTCACATTCTCATTTTTCAAAAAATCATCCGGCCTGCATCCGATATCTTCCGCAGACTGCTCCAATGCGATCTTCAGCATTTCCTGATTAGTCATGAGCTTAGACTCCTCCCTTCGGGCAAACATATGTCGTGATAAATATATCGAAAATATACGTTCTGTTCAAGTTTAAAGATAACAGGGGACGGTCCTGTGTCACACAAGACCGTCCCCTGTTATTAAATTCTGATGGCAGCATATCTCTCGGAATTGATCACCTTTTCCATGGCCTCCACCGGGTTCATGCCTACGCACTGCATGACATGGCGGAAAACCGCTGCAGACTGTCCACTCACCAGCTGTACGCCTCTGCGGGTCTTATCTGCATGGAAGATGTCATGGCGGCTTGCCACGTTCCAGAAGATGATGTCCGGGATCCGGTAACCGAGCTCTTCAAATCTCTGCGCCATCACCTTGTAGAAGGTCCAATCCTTGCTGCAGCAGCTGTCGATCTCCATGTCTGAGATAACGATCAGCGCCTTCGGCATGTCTTCATCCGGAACATGGCTTCTTATCGCGATCTCAAGCACATGCTCAAAAGCTGCCTTCAGGTTTGTGCTGCCCTGCCAGTCACTCATGTCCATTCCGCCGATCTTCTGGGCGAGGGTCTCACCCTTAAGCAGATGGATCCGGGACGCACCCGAGAAGGACATGAACATGTTATGGTATGCACCGCGGTTTCTTTCCGCGAAGTATACCGCCAGTCCGACGGATGTCGCCAGCGGACGGCCCCACATGGAGCCGGAAGTATCGGCGATGACCAGTGCGTTGGTTCCCGCCTTCACGTAGTTCGGAAGCTGACGCCACTGGGCTTCGAGTGCCGGATCTTCTTTGACCTGGCATCTGCCCCATAATGTCTGAATCATTACCTTCTCAACAATGTCGTATGGGAACAGTGCTTCGGAATGTATCTTCTGTTCACCGACAACTGCCTTATGGATAAACCGGCCGTAACGATCTTCGTCATGCTTTGCAAAAGCCTTTCTGTAGATCATCATGGCTCTGGAAGGCACGGCGCTGTAGCGGATCTCATCCCAGCGCCTTGCGGACATCAGTGTTTCCACCACCTCGATCTGCTTACGCATCGCGCGGACAAGGCGCTTGAACTCATAGACAGAGTAACCGAGCTTTTGCGCGGTCAGGATGCCAAGCTTTCTGGTGGCTTCGGAGGATGCATCCGCCGTCTTGATCCACTTGGCAAGCAGGGAGATGGCATTTCCGTCCTTCAGATTCTTGCGGTCTTCTTCAAACTGCTTTTTCATGGCAGCCCACATCTCCTCCTCCAGGGGAGTGCCGATCAGACTGTACAGGTCATCGTAACGGCCATACACACCGATCAGGTCAAGGTTCGGACGCAGGGCCTGCGGATGGTACTCTGCCATAAACTTAAGGAGTGTCCGGAAGGTCTGTCGTTCACCAAGACCTCCTCTGACATCACGCGCATAGAACGCGATCTTTGTCGCGAACAGCGGATCGGCCTTCCATGCCTCGGAGAAAAGACGGGTGACCCGCTCTTTTTCAGCCGAGCGCAGTGATCCGATGGTTCCGAAGAGATCCAGTCTGGCATCTCCGGTCGTATTCAGGGCCGCTGCTCCGTTTTCAGTTCTTGTAAATACTGCGTTGTTTCTTGCTGCCTGGGCGAAGTTCATTTTCTTTCCTCCTTTCTTAATTCGTAAACGATGCATGATGCGAACGTTTTTTGCTTATTCAAAAACAACTCAGTCGGGAGGCCTTTCCCGGCTGAGTTATAATCATGACCCTGTTATCCTACGGAATCGAACCGTTCTTTCAGTTTAGGAGACTGACACTCTACCATTGAGTTATGCGGAAATTTTGCTGTAAGGGTCACTCTTTATATTCGAAACCTTACCACGCAAAACATTCCTTGTCATTCAACTTATGGTATAAACTGCCCCGCTTCTTTTTGTTCGAGGATCTCATCAAGAATAAGAGCGGCATCATATACAAGCCGGGGGCACGGGCGCTTCTGATAAAAGTCTTCGCTTCGAGGCTCGGGTTTGCCTCCGCTTTCCGGGTTAAGACCCGCAGCCGTCAGCAGTTCGCGGCAGATGATGCTTTGGTTTTTTTCTTTAAACCGCCGCGCAAATTCTCTGACCAGTGCATAATGCTGCTTCTTGCCTTCGTAATCGTCCGGGTCATCGTATCCGTATACTATGCCCAGTACCAGCGCGGCTGCGCTTACTGCGCCGCAGGTCTCGCGCAGGCGTCCAAGCCCGCCCCCGAATGATGATGACATTCTGGCAGAGGTGTCGATGTCGTAACCGGTGATATCCGTATAGGCGCAAAAAACTGCCTGTGCGCAGTTATATCCTTTTAAAAACAGCTGCTTTGCAATCTCGGCATGGTTTGTCATAGTCATTCTCCTGTTCTTCAATCAGCATAAAGCAGTGAATATTTTTTCTATTTTATCATGAAGATGTGCATTATTGGAGATGGAAAAGATACAGAAAGAGCGGAGAGAAAGTACAGTTCTCTCCGCTCTTTCCATACTCTGTTGTGCTCTGTTGTTACTGTTCTTTTTTAAGGGGTAAGGAGGGTGTTTTATTCGTTATCAGTAGATGAAGCCGGCGTTCACATAACCATTGGTGTTATACTTCGGGGAGTATACCCACACGTAGCTTCCGGCCGACTGTCCACCGGTCACCAGTACGGTGTCGCCCGTGCGAAGCTGTCCGATCTCATTGGAAGCATCGAAGGACGGTGCGCTGCGAAGTGCCAGGTAACCGTCAACATTGACTGTGAACCATCCGCTGTTATCGTTCACTGCGTTCTGGGCCTTCCGGCTGAAATTGCTGTTGTTGTCGTAGTAGTTTTTCGTGGAAGCGGCGGTGCTCGGTGCGCTGTAGCTGCCGGCAACGTTGCCGCCATGGATGTAACCGGTGACTCCATTGTAGTTAACCAGGTCCCATCCGTTCTGGGAACCGATCACGTCAACCTTTGCTCCGGCCGGAACCGAACCGATTGCTGCTGCGCTGGTGCTGGGACCATTGCGGAAATTCATGTCTGTCTGAACATACTGTGTATTTGCAAGTGCTGCTGTGGAAGCACCAAGAACTCCGATTGCCATTGCTGCGCCGAGAACAAGATTTCTGATCGATTTTTTCATGATGTATTTTCCTTTCCTTTTCTGTCGTTATTTATGTTGATTTTGTTGTTTTTGTTTTTCTGAGTTTATATACGACAGGTGGAAAGGATATCCACTAAAATTTTGATATTTTTTTATCGGGCAGTTTCATTCTCCTTGCCTGCTGGTCATTGATCGTTCCCCTTATGCCTGTAATAAGCAAACATATACTGCTGGAAAATGCCGTTGTACGGCGAATATCTTTCATACGGATATCCGCCCGGATATTGATCTGCCAAAATACGCTTTACCCATACATCGATCGGAAACGCGTCCGTGTGATGCAGTCCGAACAGCGACACGCAGCTGGCGACCTTTTTCCCTACTCCAAACAGGCCGCTCAGCCTTGCGATGGTTGTTTCCTCATCTGCTTTGATCAGCCCGTCCAGATCTATCTCCCCGGACAGAACTGCCTTTGCAGCTGCCTGCACATATTTCCACCGGTATCCCAGCCTGCATGCCGTAAGGTCTTTTTCAGAAAGCGAAGCCACCGCTTCCGGATCGGGAAAGCCGTAATACTCCAGTCCTATGGAATCTGTTTTTCTCTCCCCGCATCGCGCGGCAAGGAATTCCACACATCGTTGAATGCCCGGAATATTCTTGTTCTGGGAAATGATGAATGAGACCAGCATCTCCCAGGGATCCTGCCGCAGAATGCGGATCCCTTTTTCCTGCTCTGAAGCTTTCCGCAAAAACGGATCCTGCTTTGGATCGATCCTCTCCCGGATGCTGCGGTAATTTTCCTGCAGGTCTAAATAATCATGCCAAAAGCGGGAATACTCTTCTTTTGTGCAGTCCAGTTCATAAAGGTCATTCTCCAGCGCCGTGATATACAGGCATTGATCTTTTGCGATGACACGATATGAATTGCCCTCTGTCCGAGTCCATCGGAAACACTGTCCGCTTTCTGCGATTCTTTCCGAATCAAAATCATCCTGTATCTGTATGATCATCTCTCGCGTTTCCCTATCAGCATTATGAATGTTTGAACTTCAATCGGGAGCGGCTTAATCAGAAATCACTTCCGTAAGATGTTCAACCGTTTCATTCAGTGTCTCCCACCCGGAAACATTTTTGCCCGGTGAGAACTCAGCTTCCCCGGCAGGAGCCTGCGCTTCTGCCAGTACATAACAAAGATCTGCTTCCGGGTTCTCATAGATTCTGTAAGAATCATCGCTCTTTGTGACAGAGAACAAATCAGCTTCACTCGTTTCTTCTGCGCTTTCGTTCCCGTTCTCATCATACGAAACATTCTCCACAGAAGTTTTTATATAGAAGCCGGCTTCATCGGGTATATTTCTGCGTACCTGTTTTCCTGCAGCGGTATCGCCGTCATATGTATATGTATCCAGTTCAAGATAAGGCCGGATCGTATCTGACGGGAGCGGCTGAATTGAATGAAAAGAAATCATACCGGTTGACAGATCCGTTATCGTATAGGTACCCGCATTGTGATCGTACTTCGCGATCAGAATTCCCGGGAACTCTCCATGACTGCTGTTTTCAGCTTCCCGGATAAACTCCCCGGCTGTCATCGTTCCGGCAATGTCGGACCATGTATCGGCTGTATCCATGAGAATACAGGAAAGACTGCCGTCTTCGTTATATGAATAGAGGTTATACGTCCCGTATTCTATGTCATGCAGAACACACAGCTGCCCGTTTTCATCGAAGAATGCTTCATATTCTGAATACTCTGTTTTCCGGTACTTATAGGTCCGTACTCCGTCTTCATTATAATCATAGGTACAGCTGATAAACGGTTCATCATAAGGCAGCCCGGAGCTGCTCTCATACAGATAATTGATCAAGCATCCGTTCAGATCGTATACCCTTGTCCTGGTGATCTGACAGTCATCTGTGTCTGTGTTTATATCGCCGGACACCCTGCAGAAATATCTGCAGATCTTGTTTCCCTTTTCTTCTGTCACTTCTTCCTCAGGCACAAATTCCTGCGCAAGTGAATCTCCGTATCGGACATGATCCAGGCCGCCCTGTTCATCAAAGCACACCTCATAAACAGGGGATCCCTCCTGAAAGAATAACAGGCCGGCCATATTTGATAAGGCCGAAACGTTAAACCCCATCATGCGGGAGAAGTACTCTCCGACATCAGGGTCGGCTTTAAACCATACCCGGTACTCGTCGATGTTTACGTTATCTGCTGCCACGCAGGAATTATTATCATCGGCAAAGCTCAGGGAGACCGGCTCTCCTTCTTCAGAATTCAATATCAGACTGCCAAGCCACTTGTCGTGATCGCAATAGTGGACCATTCCGACTTTGCCGTCAGGCATGAGCTCTACGCGAGACCTGAAAAAACCTTTCTCATCATAATAATAGGCAAAAAGCGGTTCAAGCGGGGAAGCTGCCGGTTTTTGGGCCAGCAGGACCATATGGTTCACATCTTCCGTTTCAGGCGAATCTTCGGAGGCCGGTTTGTCTTTTATCATACATGTTTTTACCGGATCATCAGTCTCTGACAAAAAAGTCATGCCCGCATCATTCCACGCCCGGACCGGCATGGAAAAAAGTGCCAGACAAACCGCCGGTATGATCAATGCCTTTCCTGACAGTCTCATAAAGAACAGCCCTCCCTGGTTTTGTTTATTATGCAGCTTCTTCCTGTACCTCTTCTGCGCCGGGAAGCCCGGTCTTGCTCACGCCTTCACCGTAAATGGTTGCCCAGTCGTTTGCCATGGAGATAGCTGTCCAGTTTTCTTTTTCCGCGTTGGCATAGTAATCGGCCGCTTTCTCATCGCTGCCGTATTCGCGTTCGGTATCGTCGCACACCACGAAAAAGCCCATGCCGGGATGGTCAGGGTTGCCCTCGGCATAGTTGAGCATTGAGTAATCTCCGGTACTGTTGCCGAATGCAAGCACAGGGCGCTTTCCGATCTCACGGGCAATGGCTGCCGGTTTTCCTGACTTACCGCATTCTTCCTCATCAAGCGGTTCCCCGAGCAGTATGGTCTCTTCCTGGTCCATGTTGTATTCATCCGCCACCTCTTCTCCCTTCCCGGAAGCGACATAAGGCACATCCGTCGCGATCACATGATCAAACGGAAAATCATAGCGCTGCATAAGTGCGCGGACGACCTCTCTCTCGCAGGCGGAAACCATCCACACGTCATAGTCATTGGCTCTTAAGTACTCGATCACCTCGAGCATGGGTTTGTAGAACGACTGGCCGTAGGTCATCCCTTCAAAGCCAACCGCGTCCGTATTGTCAGCCCATTCGACCACATAGGAGCGGAACTCCTCCGGGGTCATTCCGGCAAAGGCGGACGCAACCAGATCGTCTTTACCGATGCCCTCGGGATTGAAGACCGCACCTTCCGAATAGGCGTGATCGCGTACCTGCTGCATGGCCTCCCGCGCTTCTTCCGTGGCATCGTACGTCGGATCATCGAGCACACGGTACATCGTCAGGCAATAATCAAAATAGACCGGGGCCTTCTCGCACAGGATGGTGCCGTCCATGTCAAATACGGCGATGCGGTCTTCCGGCTCAAGATAATCCGGACTCGATTTATCTGTTGAAGCTGTCACAAAATCGACGAGTTCACTAAGGGAAGCGCTTTCAGGATTCCAGGAAGGAAAAGCCCCGGCGCTTTCGCTCAGCGCTCTGCAGGTTCCTTCCCCGGCCATACCGGTCGCATCCAGGCCGTTATCCTGCTGAAAGGCTAATACAGCGCTTTCTGTTTTCGGTCCGTATATCCCGTCTGCATTTCCGTCAAGATATCCAAGGGAAATCAGCTTTTCCTGGATCTCCCGGACATCATCGCCCCGGGACCCTCTCTTCATCGTCTCCATAGCAAACCCGGCTGCTGATAAGGAAAATACCATCATGACAATAACAGCAAAAGATATCAGCTTTTTCATTTGTCTACCTCCGCTAAATTAATACTCTGGAACTATTTATAATTATTATATAAATATCCCTTTTTATATTCAAGAATACCACCGGCTTCATTATCATCCCGCTTCTTTTACAGCGGCTGGGAAGATAAAAAAAATTACCTGTACAGGCATTGTGTATATGTGAAAACATATTTAAAATAGTATCAAAAAGAACCGTTGCTGATTTAATTTATAAAAGGAGGCGGAAAGATGTTCTTTGAGGGACTGCAGCCAATTTTGGACATGCTTATGGAATACTGGTACTGGATACCGGTCGCTATCATCGCTCTTATTATTCTCATCCGGTTTTTCCCGCGCTACAAAATCGCGCCGCCGGATACAGCTCTGATCATCTCCGGTCTGCTTCGCCGGACATACAAAGTCAGAGACGGGAACGGAAGTATTGAAGCTAAGAAATTCGGATACCGCATCATCCGCGGCGGTGCCACCTTTTACATTCCTGCCATTGAACGTATCGATGAGTTGGATATGTGTCTGACGCAGGTCGATATAAAGACTGCGCAGCCGGTCCCTACTAAGGAATATATTTCTGTCCTGGTCGATGCGGTAGCCAATATTAAGATCGGATCCGACGACCTTTCGATCGCTACCGCTGCCGAGCAGCTCCTGCATTACAATTCAGATCAGATCAAAGCGCTTGCCAAGGATGTCCTGGAAGGTAATATGCGTGAGATCATCGGCCAGATGACCATTGCCGAACTGGTACAGAACCGTGATAAATTCGCCCAGGAATCCATAAAAGCCGCCATGACTGATATGAGTAATATGGGCCTGGAGATCATTAACCTGACGATCCAGAATTTTGCGGACAAGGACGGAGCTGTCATTGACACGATGGCTGCACGCAATGTGGCCGAGAAAGAACAGGATAAACGTATTGCCGAGGCGGAAGCCGAGAAACGATCCAAGTTTGCCGAGATGGAGGCAGAAAAGGAGATCGCCAGCCAGAACAGGGATCTGCAGGTTCAGAAAGCCGCCTTCATGCAGGAGACGGAGAAAGCCCGTGCCAACGCGGAAATGGCGTATAAGATCGAGCAGGAAAGAATCAATAAAGTATTTGCGACTGAACACGCTGCCGCAGAGATGACAAGGCTGGAAAAGGAAACTGAATTAAAGCGTCAGGCTGTTGAGATCGAGCGCGAAAGACTGAATGTGGAAATACGTGAAAAGGCGCAGGCTGAAAAAGACAGGACGATTGCGGAAGCCGAGGCAGAAAAATACCGGCGCCAGGCCGAAGCCGACGCCGAACTGTATGCCGCGCAGAAGGAAGCAGAAGCGATCCGGATGAAGGGAGAGGCTGAAGCGGAAGCGCTGCGTAAAAAAGCAGAAGCCATGCAGCTTTACGGACAGGCTGCCATCATTGAAATGATCAGCGACAAACTTCCCGATATAGCAAGAGCAGTGGCTGACCCGCTGAGCAAGACCGAAAAGATCATCCTGTTCGGAGAGGGCGGAGCCACCTCAATGGCAAAAGATACAGCCGGTACCATGCTGCAGACGTTTGAAGCCATCAAAGACGCGGTCGGTGTGGATATCCCCAAGACCATCCAGGATATCTCCCGGGGAGGACTGGTCGGAAAAGCCCCTGATGAAGCACCGGAGGAACCTGCCCCTGAAGAAGATGGAAAAAACTAATCATGCTGTTTTCTCACCGGAAGGCTCATCATTTCATCGGGCACCACCGGTCCGTCCATCGTGAGTTCACCGTTTTCATAACTGACGGGTTGGATCCAGCATGATCTTCCTCCCCATCCGGTTCCGGATACGCGATTGCAGTGGTAGACCATCCAAAGGCTTCCGTCATCCGCTTTTGTGAAGCAGCAGTGCCCCGGTCCGTATGCTCCGTCTTTTTTTGTGAAGATCGGTTCCGGATTCTTGGTCCAATTCTCCGCCTTCATCGGATCCAGCGCTCCCGTCAGTTCCAGTTTGCCCAGACAGTACTCATCTGTCCAGCTTCCGCTCGCCGAAAAAACAAGTGTGACCTTACTGTTTTCTTCATCCGTAAGAACAGCCGGCCCTTCCTCCAGCGGCAGCCCTGTGCGCTCCCAGGGCAAATCAGGTTTTGAAATACATACGCGGTCGCTGTCTATGGAGACCGGACTGTCCATATGGGCGATATAAAGTTCCTGACCTACATCCACATTTCCTTCCCAGCCGGACCACACAAAATAGCGCTCATTTCTGTAGGTAAACGTTGTTCCGTCTATGCACCAATGGTCCGATCTGTCCGTCAGTTTTCCAACAAACTCAAACGGAGCTGTCGGATCCTGGGAAGTTCCCTTCAGAACATACATCCTGTGGTTAGCATTATCGCCGTCACTTGCTGCAAAATAGATATACCAGTCGCCATCCGCATAGTGCAGTTCAGGCGCCCAGATCTCTTTTGAATACATCGCATCCGCCCGGTCCGGTTTCCAGACCAGCTGCGCACCGGGAGTAGTGATCTCGTCCAGGTTTGAGATTTCCTTTACACGAATGCCGCTCACATAATCCGAGAAGCAGTAGTAATATCTGCCATCTTTCCGGACAACATACGGATCATTCGCGATCACGTACACCGGATTCTTTACGTCAATATAACTGTATTCCTCACTCATGGCATACCCCGCATTATCGGCCGGGAGCAGAAAACACAATGTCAACAGGATTAAAAGTACGATTCTGCGCATATATTTCTCCTCTCCCGGCTTTTCTACCTTGTTTTTTTCAGTATTTTACGCCCAGCTTCACACTGTCACTCGGGTTCTGCTCTATATGCATATACATGTCCGGTGCTTCATCAAACGAGACGACCGGGTCAACTATGTTTTCGCACCTGATCAGGCCCTTCGACAGCATTTCCCAGGACGCGGCGCAGATCCGGTCAAAATCCCATCTCGGATATTCCCGGTTTGGTTCCGAACAGGCTCTCGAAAGCAGGATGTTCGGCTGGTTAAAATGCGCTTCTCTGCCAAGGTCCAGGCCGCCGTGACATTCTTTATACCATCCTGCCACGACAATATTGCCGTTGTACGCGATGCCCCGGATCGCCTGCTGAAGCGCCGGATAGCTGGCGCTCGTCTCAAGGATCACATCTGCGCCGCGCTTATCTGTCAGTTCTTTGATTCGCAGGCCTGTATCCTCCTGCATCGGATCGAGAGCAACATCCGCACCGTTCTCCAAAGCCACTTCTCTGCGCTTGCTGATCGGATCGATTACGATCACCTGTCTTGCCCCGGCCAGTTTCGCGATCTGGGCAGCGATCAGTCCGATCGCTCCCATTCCGAAAACAGCCACATTGTCTCCCGGCCGGACATGACCGTCCCGGATGCTTCCGAGCGCGAACTGTGCCGGATCATAGCACACCGCCTGCTTCCAGGTCATCGTATCGCTCATATGCAGTTCCTCGCCGGCCCTGAAAGTATGCGTGGATTTAAAAGGACCGTATCCTGCTACCTGCTGCCCGATCTCATATCCGGAAACGTTTTTACCCAGCTCTGTGATCTTTCCGACCCACATGTTTCCGGGACGCATCATAAACGGCCTTTCCTTTGCCTCCCGGCTTTCGCGGAACAGCTGATATTCCTCATCGAATTCATTTTCAAGGAACGGGTCCAGTCCCCTGAAATGCGTGAATTCCGTCCCGTGTTTCGCTGCGGCAAATTCCACCTTTGCCCTGATCTGGTCCGGACCGATGGGGGCATCTTCATATTCTCTGATAAAGCATTTTCTGGGTTCAAGTGATACAACTTCTTTTAACATGACGATCTCCTTCTTCTGTCGTATCTTTCTTAAGGATCTTTTTCCGTTTTGGGCTTCATGCCCGGCATCACAGCCTGACTACCACACCGTCCTGTTCCGAGGATTTTACAACAGCGGCCACCAGTTTAAGGTCGTCAAGCCCGTCCTTGACCGTAGCAAAAGGTTCTTTTCTGCCTGCCACGCAGTCGATAAAATGCCTGTCTTCCATAGCAGTCACCGGGTCCGCTCCCCGGATGATCTCAACGCTTCCCGCGTGTTCGTCGGTATATATAAACTCAGCATTATTAAAATCTTCAAAAGAAGCCACCAGGTTTTCGCAGACAACCCGGAACCTGGCGTTCCACTGCTCTTTTACGGCACAGTTGCTGCCGGTAATGCAGCCGAGCGCTCCGCTCTCAAAAACAATGTTTGCCACACTCGTATCTTCTACCGTATAATCCGGAATATCCCGGTGTCCGAGATTAGCCACTCTGCCGGAAACTTCCCTTGCGGGCCCCATGATATACTGCGCCAGGTCATACAGATGAATCACCTGTTCAAACACCTGCCCGCCGCATTTCTCCTTATCGCGCCACCACGGGCTGTGAAGACTGTTGCATTCATAACTGGCGGTAAACAGCATCGGCCGCCCGGCCCGGCCATTTTCAAGCAGTTCGATCAGCCGTCTGGTGGCAGCACCGAAACGCATCTGATATCCCACCTGTGTAACGACACCGCTTTTCGCGGCAGCAGCAGCCATCGCCTCTCCCCGCTCCACATGCAAAGCGATCGGTTTTTCTATAAAAACAGCGATCCCTTTTTCTGCCGCCGCTTCAAACTGGCCGCTGTGGCAGAACGGAGGCAGGCAGATATAGACCGCATCCGGTTTTTCCTCCTCGATCATCCTGTAAAAATCCGTGTAAAGGGAGCATTCCAGTCCATGTTCGTTCTTGTATCTTCCGGCTGCTTCCGGATCGGCATCGCATAATGCCACAAGATCGACATCTTCAAAAGCGATCATGTTGGCTGCGTGTCCCCTTCCCATATTGCCCATACCGGTCACGGCCACTCTTATCTTCTTTGACATGTTCAATCATCTCCTTTAATGATATTGCGGCATCCAGTCCTTATGTGCTTCAAACAGGTCGTCACAGAGCGCCTTGATCTGATCAATGGGAAGTTCAGCTGACGTGTGCGGATCCAGCATGGCTGCCATATAGACGTCTTCCTTCCGATGGCTCCTCGCTGCCTGTATGGTGAGCAGCTGCGGGTTGATGTTTGTCCGGTTGATCGCCGCGCACTGCTCGGGAATCTCACCCACATAGCATGGATGGATCCCGGCCCGGTCCACAAGGCAGGGGACCTCGACACACGCGTTGGCCGGCAGGTTGGGGATCACCCCATTATTGATCACGTTCCCATGAACCCTGTAGGGGTGGTCGTTCTCCGTTGCTTCAATGATGCTTGCTGCAAATTCCCTGCTCTTTTCATGCGTGATTTCTTTGTCCTCTACCAGCTGCTCACGCATCTTAGCCCAGTCAGCTATCTGCTTCACACATCTGCGCGGATACTCATCCAGCGGGATATTATATCGTTCGATCAGTTCCGGATATGCAGATTTAATGAACCAGGGCGTGTACTCGGCGTTATGCTCGGAAGATTCCGTGATATAGTATCCGAACTGAAGCATCATCTCAAAACGGACTTTGTCGTGATCCGCCTTATACTGCGTCTTTCCGTCCAGGAAATCCCTCGCGCGCCGTTTGATCTCGGGATACAGGTCCCTGCCTCGGCCATCTTCCACCTTAAGCAGCCATGCCTGATGATTGATTCCGGAGATATCCCATTTTGTCTCTTCAACCAGGTCCTTCATATCCAGCGACTCAAACAGCTGAGGAATGCATACCTGCACACTATGGCAAAGCCCGATCGTCCGGATGCCTGTATACCTTTGCATATACCCAGTGAGCATTGCCATGGGGTTAGCGTAATTAATGAAAAGTGCGTCCGGACAGACCGCTGCCATATCCTCTGCGAATGACTCCAGTACCGGAATGGTACGGAGCGCACGGAAGATTCCTCCGATTCCCAATGTGTCGGCAATCGTCTGGCGAAGGCCGTACTTCTTGGGAATCTCGAAATCCGTGATCGTACAGGGATCATATCCGCCTACCTGAATGGCGTTTACAACGTATTTCGCACCGCGCAGCGCTTCTTTGCGATCTGTCATCGCGATGAGAGGAACCTTTCTCCCGGCATTCCTGCAGATGTTTTCCAGCATCCTCCTGGAGTCTTCGAGTCTGACCGGGTCGATATCATACAGAAAAATCTCAAGGTCACTGATTTCGGGTGTCAGAATGCAGTCTCCCAGCACATTTTTCGCAAAGATCATGCTGCCGGCACCCATAAAAGTTACTTTCGGCATATTATCCTCCTGCTTTCCGGAAAGCACATGTCACGCTTTCATACCGGTGATGGTAATTCCCTCGATTATATAATTCTGGCCAAAAAGGTATACGATCAGCGACGGAAACACCGAAATGGTCGAGGCTGCCATGATCAGTGCCCAATCGGCGGAATGTTTTCCCTTAAACATCTGCAGGAGCAGCGGAACCGTGTATTTTTCCTGTGATGTCAGGAAAATCATCGGTGTAAAGTAGCTGTTCCAGTTCCAGAGAAAAGCAAAGATCGCAAGTGAAGCGATTGCTGGTTTGATCAGGGGCAGCACGACCGAAAAATAGATTCGACCATAGCTGGCTCCATCGATCAGAGCTGCGTCAAACAGATCTCCCGGCAGAGACATAATAAACTGCCTGCACATGAAGACACCCATCGGCATATATCCGAATGTCATCAGAACGATCCCTAAGTGCGTGTTCACCAGTCCAAGCTTATTGAACATAACAAACAGCGGGATAACGATCACGGTATAAGGAATCATCATCACACCGATGAACGCCGCAAATATCAGATCGCTGCCTTTGAATTTCAGTTTCGCGAACGAATAGCCGGCCATGGAAGCTGTCAGTACCTGGCCGAACGCATTGATGACCGTCAGCTTCATGCTATTGAAAAAGCCTCTCCCGAAGTTCACGGACACCACAGCCTTCACATAATTCTCCCATTTGGGAACGTCCGGGAAGAGCTTTGGCGGGTAGGCGAATATTTCCGCATTGCCTTTCAGGGAGGAAGTCACCATCCAGATAAACGGAAAGAGCGACAGAACTGAAAGAATAATTAAAAAGATCTGCGATATTACCACCGTAATCAAGGAGCCCCGGCTTTTAGAACGTTTTTTCTCTCTCATAGCATCCGCCTCCCTACACATCATAATTGACCCATTTGCGGGACGCGCCAAACTGAATCAGCGACGCGATCACTATGATCACAAACATGATCAGTGAAATAGCCGACGCCCTGCCCAGCTTGAAATTCTTGAAGGCAGTTTCATAAATATAGATCGCCATTGTGTAGGTACGCTTTGCCGGACCGCCTTTTGTCAGAAGATAACATTGGTCGAACACCTGGAATGAGTTGATCATAGCCGTGATGGTCACCAGGAGAGTGGTCGGCGAGATCATCGGCAGCGTTACATGCCGGAAAACATCCCAGCGTCCGGCTCCGTCTGTTTTAGCTGCGTCCACATAAGTAGACGGAACGTTCTGAAGTGCTGCCAGAAACAGCACTGTATTATACCCCAGCCCCCACCAGACGCTCATGATGATAACAGAAAGCATTGCAGTATTCGTATCACGAAGCCAGGCAACTCCTGCGTGTCCGAAAAACTGAAGTATCATATTCAGGATCCCGTACTGCGGCTGATAGATCCATGACCAGATCACCGCAACGGCGACTGAAGTGACGATCTGCGGCAGAAAAAATACCGCCCTGTAAAACAGCTTTCCCTTCGCTTTGTTCAGAAGCGCTGCCAGGAGCAGGGACAGGACAATGTTGCAGGGAACATAAATAATCGTGTAAACAAAGGTGTTTTTCAGTGCTGTCAATGTATCTTTTGCTTTAAATACCTGGTAAAAGTTCTCAAGACCGGTAAACGCCGGCTTTTTAAACCCGTTCCAGTCATACAGGCTCAGCACAAAAGCTACAATGACCGGTATAACACCCAGAAACAGCAGGCTGACGGTCTGCGGCAGGGCAAACAGGATTCCCCACCGCGCCCTCGATTTTTCAAGTGAAGTTCTCTTCTTCCTGGTTTTCATTTCCCGCTTCCTCTTATCTTCATGGGATATTGAGAAACCTCTGTCAACCGTAGTCGGCAGAGGTTTCCTCATCACAGCGGTTGTCTGCTGTCAAAGACTGTTTTATTCGGCAAGCAGTTCTTCTGCCTGAAGCTGCATATTGGAGACGGTTGTCGCAGAATCCTGATCTCCGGCGAGCATAGCGTCGATCTCGGTGATAAGAGCGTCGGTCAGCCCGGGATGTGTATTCTCCGCCTGCGGATACAGGAAGGCAATGTCAACGGCATCCAGGAATGCCTGTGAGTTGGCCGGATGTCCTGTAAGGACGATATCCTCAAGTCCGTCGATCGTAGGAACCGCATTGCCCTGGCCTTCCATTCTCAGTCTCTGTCCGTCAGCGCCGCAATAGAAGGAAACGAACTCCCATGCATTGTCCGGGTTCTCACAATTCACGCTGATAACCATCGGTGTCGCGGGCATAGCTGCCACCGCCTGGGACGGCTCTTCGTAATACGGGAAATTCACGACATCATATTCAAAGGATGCTTCTTCATAAGTAGGAACTGCCCAACGGCCGTTGTAGACCATACCGGTATCGCCGGCCAGGAACAGCGTATCAGCGGATTCACCTGACTCCAGGCTGCCTGCATAGATAAAGTTGCCGCTCTTTACGTTGCTGTCAAGGTATTCCATACCGGCAAAGATTCTGTCAGTTTCAAAAGCAGCCCCTCCGTCTTCCGGATAGAAGGTATCTCCCGCGGAAAGGAGGAAGGAATAAGCCGGCCCCCACCAGTTCTCCCATACAAAGCCGATCTTGCCGGCCTGTGTCAGTTCTTCCGTGACCTTCTGGAAGTTCTCAAAATTCCATGTGCCTTCTTCAACATATTCGGCCGGGGATTTCAGGCCAAGCTCTTCGAACAGTGCTTTATTGTAATAGATCACTTCCGGGTTGCAGTCGACCGGGACACCGGTCACAGCACCGTTGAACGTATAATTGGCTTTGATATTCTCCGGAATATCTTCATCCTTCAGCAGAGAATTCTCATCGGCAAGGTAGGATGTAAGGTCCAGAAGCATTTCTGAGTTGTTCAGTTCTCCGTAAGTCCCCTCTTCCGAATAGAATACATCCGGCGCTTCGTTGCTCTGCAGCTGTGTGATCAGCTGGACACTGTAATCATCGCCGGTCACCCCGATCAGTTCCACTTCCGTTGTATCAGACTGTTCATTAAAAGCAGTAACAGCCTTGTCATAGATCTCAAGCTCCTCAGCAGACCCGTTTACCATAAAACGGATCTTTACCTTTTCACCATCTGTTGTTTCACCGGCAAAGACTGTAAATGAACTCATCAAAACTGCCGCAGCAACTCCACCGACCATTAACTTTGTTATTGTTTTCACAGCTTACCTCCTTTTGCATAAATAAACAGATTAATTATGTACAATTTGCCATAAAGCGTGTACAATAGTTATAGTCATTATAAAAAACGAACCCCGCATATTCCATGGGAGTTCGTGTGATTGAGATGGACATATGTTGTTTTTAGGTGAAAACCATGAAGCAGGAATCATATAATAAGCACTCCAGAAATCCTCATCTGCATCTGAACTATTGCGGTACTGAAATCTGTGTGCCGGAGTTTATGATGCCTCCGCATGTGAGAGGAGAATATCTTATTCACTATGTTCTTTCCGGACACGGCTCTTTTACGACTGCCCGTAAAGTATACGAAGTGAGACCCGGCGCACTCTTTCTCATCCGGCCGGACTGCCTTTCGAGCTACAGGACAGATCCGGATGATCCGTTTCACTTTTCCTGGTTCGCTTTCTCCGGTGATATGGCCGACACCGTCCTTACAAAGACAGGCTTTAATGAAGAAGTTTGTATCCGGCACCTTCACTCCCGCTTCTCTATCCATGAAGATATCATTGATTGTATTTCCATGCTGGAAAGTCCCCTCCCATGCAGTGAATACAAACTGCTGGCAAGCCTGATGCGCATATTCGGGAAGATGCAGGATTCCTATGAAGCAGACATCAGCATCTCAGACAAGCGCAATGCCGCAAAAGAGCACGTCAACCGGGCCAAAACCTTCATCCGCCTGCATTACATGCGCCCGATCCATGTTTGTGATGTGACAGAATATGTCGGCCTGGAGCGGAGCTATCTATCCAAAATATTCCATATATACACCGGCAGCACTATTCAGAACTATATTACAAAGACAAGAATCAGCCAGGCCAAGGTGCTCCTTGCTCATACGAATTATTCCATCAGGGAAATCAGTTCATATGCCGGCTTTCAGGATGAATATTATTTCTCGCGTATTTTCAAGAAAACAGAAGGCATACCTCCTCTTTCTTATCGCCTGCACAATCATTCATTATGATGGCCGGCAATATCAGCATATATGACGCCGACCTTCAATATATGAGCGAGGGACCGCAGGGATACCACCGCTATTAAAAAACACCATAAATAAAAGATTTTCAATGAGGGGCTTGACCCTTTTCGCACGTTGAAGCGCGAAAAGGGTCAGACCCCTCGTTATTTTTTTATATCAACTCCAGAAACATTTTTGTTATGGTTCCCAGGATCCGATCCTGAAATTCGTAGCCTGTCGTATGCAGTGCCGGATAGTCTGTACCGTTTCCCATATAAAACATTGCTCCCGGGAATTCCTTGGTATAGTATCCGAAGTCTTCGGAAGCCCGCCAGAAGTCTTCGGGGCGAATAACAGTCAGGCCAAGTCTTTCGGCTGAAGAAATGACTTTCTCCGCACAAGCTTCATGATTCCGGGTTTCCGGAAAATAGTCCCGGACTGCGGTTTCCAGCGCAAGACCATATTGCCCTGCCAGTTCTTCCGCTTTCTGCAGCAGCCTGCTCTCCTGCATTTTCATATCTCTTTCGTTTTCAGTTCGAAGGGTGATACGCAGCTCTCCCTCTCCAGGAGATATGCCAAAATCGCCGCTTCCGACCCGTATGCCGGTAACAGTGCTAAGAATCATGGGGTTTTCCCGGTTCATCCCTGCTGCCGTCAACGCCAGTTCGCAGATCGCTCCCGCCGGATTTCGTCCTTTTTCAGGTTCGCTGGCATGAGATGTTTTTCCGATAAAAGACAGGATGATGCCTTCGGAAGAGGGCTGTGTGAGGCCTTCGCGGCAGATTACGCTTCCTTCCGGATATCCGCTTCGGTTATGGCAGGCATAGATCTCCCTGACCGGCAGTTCTTCTGTCAGCGTCCTGGCACAAAGATCTCCTCCTTCTCCCACCTCTTCCGCCGGTTGGAAAACAAGGCATACCGTCCGCGCGGGGATAATATCTTTTAAGGCCAGGGCTGTTCCGCACACTGCTGCCATATGTCCGTCGTGACCGCAGCGGTGGGAGACCGGCTTCCCGTCTTCGGTAATCGGCAGCGCATCCATCTCTGCCCGGAACGCGACGACATCCTCCGCATTTGTCCCGTATTTGACGGCGTAAAACCAGCCGTCCTGCTTTACGATCTCAAAATCCGTCTCTCTTTCCAGGAAAGATTCCAGCAGCGCCTTCGTCCGGTATTCCTGATGCGCCATTTCCGCGTTTTCGTGAAGCTGTTTCCTGAGCAGGACCAGTTTTTGAAGTTTTTCTTCTGTCAATACTGCTTTCATCGTTCTTTACTTTATCCGGCAAATTATGCTTTTTTTCTCCTGTCAAAGCCGATCATGGCAATGAATACCACCAGTCCCAGCAGGGACAGGACGGTCCCGGTCTTTTTATAGGGCATGTGATACCGAAACTCGATCGCATGCTCTCCCGCGGGTACGACGATTCCCTGATAGCGCACATTCACGTTATAAACTTTCGTCTTTCTCCCGTCGATAAAAGCTTCCCATCCTTTTGAGTAAGGCACGGCAAGACAAAGTAATTTCTCTTTGTCCAGCGTTATATCTCCGGTCAGGGTATCCGTTCCGAGCGCAATGTTCTGAAGGGTATTCTCCCGCAGCTTTGCCGTCTTTTTTTCGTAACCCTCCATCGGGATCTCATATACCTTTAAACTGTCAAAGGAATAGATGCCTCTTTCCTGCAGGTTGATCGTGATCGAAGTGACAGGCTCTTCAATATAACCACAGTTGACAATGAAATCATGCCGCCCGCTGGTGATCGGACTGTCCGGATGCCTGTATATGAAAGAATTTTTAGTGCCTGCAGAAGTAGTCGCCGTAATATGGGCATCTTTTGCTGAAAACCAATATCGTTTTTCTTTTCGTATGTTGTACTGTGCTCTCTGTGAGCGCTTGTTCCAGGATTCTTTGTTATACAGACCCAGCGGATCAACCGTTTCATCCCCGAAGTACAGGTCATACTCCGGTACCGCCGTGTACACCAGCCCGGTAAATTCAACATAGGTCTCTGCATTTGTGGTCTGCCCGGGCAGAGTAAGGATGACTTTCGTATCTGATCCCGTTGTCACAAAACTGCTGCCGACCTGCGATATTTCCGATCCCTGACATTCAAGTTCATACGGAACAGAATAATCCGGCATATCAAGCTCTGCTTCTTCTATCTCTTCCGGTCTGTCTTCAACATAAGCCGAAATAAGCTGCGCCTCCTGCTTCTGCACCGCGTCAAATGAATCCCAGGTCTCTTTCGGGAAACATGTATCATAACAGTATCCCAAAGGCAGGGCAAAGTCATTTGTGTATATTGAAAATCTGGTCCGCGTTTTATCTTTTATTTTTGCGCTCTGTGCCTCGCTGAGCTCATTGACTCCGAGTTCTTTTTCCAGCTGTCTTAATCTCTCTTCCCTGGTCGAGTCCGCATTCTTTGCATCCAGGAAAGTATATCCGTACGGCAAGGGTGCTTTATCGCCGTATGGAACAGAATAATACTGAACCGCCGACAGTGCTGTGATCGCTGTTCGGTCATCATAAGCTGAAAAGTTCTGGAAGATGGAATTTTTGATCTCCATGGCTGCACGGAAATCATTGAAATACGGATTGGTCATCGACCAGTAAAATTCTGTGCTCGAGACGTCAAAAAACATACTGGTATTCGTTGAAAGGCCCCGCCCGGAATATCTTATGTATTCCGAGTCATCTGCCATCTCTTTGACAACGGCGGCCTCATTCGTTTCCCACCTGTTCCATATAAGCCTGTTCTCCATCATCTCCGAGGCATGGTTTCCTTCATCGGGGGAGATCAGCCAGAATGAAATCAGAAACGCCTGGAGCAGGGAAAGCCCCACGAGCATCACCTGCCGCCCGCGCACCGTCATACCTGAAGAGCTTTCTCTTAAAATGTAAAGTGCAATGAAAAGCATTGCGAGCGCCGTAAAGCTTTCTTTACTGCGGGAGTAGCGGCAGATCATGCACAGGCCATACAGAACCGCAGTCGATATGACCAATATAAGCCACTGCTTCTTTGGAAGATCGATCAGCTCATTCCATTTTGCGGCCAAGATGTAAAAACCGAGAATCTCAAATGCCCAGATCCAGCGGTTTGTAATGTACGACATACCGTTAAGGATCCTGCCGCCGATCGGGAAAAGCATGATTGCCGCACATACAAGGACCAGAACTTTGAGAAAAGTGTCCTTTTTCTTTTTGAGGAACAGCAAAAAGAGAGCCAGTATGGCCGGCGCTGAAAAGCCCATGCAGACCCAGTAACTATCCTGGCTCGTTCCGGCCGACAGCAGCAAAGCGGGAAGCTTGCTGTAGTAATTGAGTGGATACAGCCACAGGAATGTCTGAAACGGCGACATCCTGCTGTCCTGTAAAAACGACATCAGTACCGGCAGAAGAATAATCCCTGCCATACAAACGCCGATGACTGACATCACGCCGATCTTAAGCAGCGTGATGATTCCTGCCTTTACCTGCCTGCGGTATAAAAAAGCCAGTCGGATCAGTGCATACAGGACGCACAGCAGAACGATCATATAAAAGAAATAGAAATTGCTGGCGGCAGAGATTGCCGTTGCAATGATGAATAAAAACGGTTTCTCTTTCCGGATGATCTTTTCCATCCCCAGAATCATCAACGGAAACCAGATCATCGGACCGACAAAAAAAGGATGACGCAGCGATCCTGTCATTACCCAGGCACAAAAACAGCAGCCGATCGACCCGGCCAGTATTCCGTAACGGTTCTTTTGACCGGTCCCAAAACACAGCGCAGAAAATGTTATTCCCGAAAGATACATTCTGGCTGCTATTGCGAAGGAAAAAAAGAAATGCATGTACCGCATCGGAACAAGCACGGATAATAAAGCGATCGGATCACCAAAAGAATAATAGCTCAGGGTATTTACGATATCGCTTCCCTCTCCGATATAAAAATCCCAGTCAGGGATGATCAGCTTGTGATCGACTGCCAGGTGACGGATGATCTCTTTCAGATAGTTCGAATAATAGACCATTGCCCTGAAATGCTGGTTTATGCCGTCGGTATGCCATATCAGGGATCTTCCCGCTAAAAAGCACGATGAATAACAGATAAAAAACATTATGCAGAATAAAGCCGTAAAAATGATATAATACGGCCTTTTTTTACTGTCCTCCGCAAATGCTTTCCGAAAGAAATTCTCTTTCATCGATCTGAATCCTCCATTGAAAGTTCCCTCTTTTTCCTTACGTCCACCGCGATCAAAAAAACCAATCCGGCCAGAGCAAGCAGGGACAGCACAGCTCCCGCTTTCCTGAAGGGTTTATGATAACGGAATTCAATTGCATGCTCTCCTTCCGGGACGATGATTCCCTGATCATGTTCATTTACCCGGTAAATTTCCGTTCCCCGGCCGTCGATAATCGCTTCCCATCCGTCCGCATAAGGAATCGTAAGACAAAGCAGTTTTTCCTTTTCCAATGTGATGCTTCCGGTCAGGGTATCTGTTCCGGCTTCAACATCCTGAAGCGTATTCTCCTTCAGTTTTGCGGTTTTCTCTTCTGTTTCATTCTTCGGTATCTCATAGATCTTTAAGCTGTCAAAGGAATAGATGCCCGCTCTGGGGAATGTCAGCGCAACGGTTTTGACTGCCTCCCCGGTATCGCCAAGATCAACGACAAAATCCCGGCGTGCGTCGATAACGATATCATCAGGATGAATATATTCGAGGTCTTTTTTATTTCCGGCGGAAGATTCGACGGAAATGTTCACGTCCCGGGCCGCACTCCCGTATTTTTTCTCCCTTCGCATTACGATCTGTTCGTCGCGGGAAAGCATATTCCAGTTTGTCCGGTTATACAGGTTCTGCGGGTCAACAGCCTGACTTCCCAGATACAGGTCATATGCCAGCGTCGGCGTAAACTCCAGACCGATAAATTCGACGTATACCTGTGCATCCGGAATCTCCTGCTGCAGTGTCAGGACGGCTTTTGCGTTTTCTGCAGTCGTTATAAAGCTGTTCGGGCCCTGCGATATTTCCGCTCCCTGTAATTCCGTATCATAGGCAGCTTCATAATCCGGCAGCTCAAGATCAGCCGCTGCTATACCGGCCGGCTCCTTGTCAACAAGCGCGGCCTGAAGTTTTGCCGCCTGTTTCTGCACCGGGCTCATCGAATCCCATTTCTCTTTCGGAAGATAAACTTCGTAACTGGTTACATCAGGCACTGTTATAAGCGCATCTGCTTTATTATTCCGTTCATCCCATGTACCGATGTTCTCTTTTGCGTACAGGGCAAGGCTCCCCGCGCCGGGCGCATATATCCAGAATGCACAGCTTACTGCGCTGAAAGCAGCGATCCCCAGCAGGATCCTCTCCCGCCATACGACCCGGGCCGCACTCTCCTCCCCTGTTATAAGCAGTGCGAAAAACAGTACCGGAAAAGCAGCCATCGCTGTCACGACCCTGGAAAAGGTGCATAAGAAACAGATCCCAAGGTAACCTGCGCACAGCAGGAGCAGCGCTTTCTTCTGTTTTTCCGTCACACTTACCAGATCATCCCATTCTCTGACCAGTATATACATACCCAGAAGGGCCGCTGCCCATGACCAGCACTCCGGTCTTCCCTCTGCCCGGCCTCTTAAGATCACACTCACAGCCGGAAAAAGAACCGCGGCAAGGCATACGCCGGTCATCACCTTCAGGAAAGTATTTTCTTTCTTTTTCATGAACATTAAAAATACTGTCGGTATGACCAGAGGCGTGTAACCCATTATGAGACTATATGTGTAATTGGAAGATCCGTTCGAGATCACTGCCCCCGGAAGTGCACTGTAATAAGTTCTCGGATACAGCCGGAAAATAGCCCGGGCCAGAGAAACATCGTGCTCCCGCGCAGGAAGTATTAACGCCGGCAGAAGTATAATTCCCGCCAGACACACACCGACAGCCAGGGATAAGATAATTTCAGCAAAGGCTGCGAGAGCCTCCCCGGTCCGTTTCACATACATAAGTCCCAGCCGGATGAGTGCATAGACAACGGATATAATCATGCCTGTTATGAAAAATTCAGAAGCACCCGCCGCCAGAAAAGCCGCAGCAATGATCAGAAGATACTTTCTCTCCTTCCGTATGATCTTTTCCATCCCAAGGATCATCAGCGGGAAACAGATCATTGGCACAAGACAGTCCGGATACTGTACTACGCCAAGCAGCGTCAGGCCGCAAAAGCTGTAGCCGATGGCTCCGGCCATGATTCCGTACCGGTTTCTCCGGCCGGTTCCGAAGCAGAGAATGCAGAAAGAAAGTCCTGCCAGATACAGTCTCACTATACTGGAAAAGCTGTAAAAATACGGCATATATCCCGTCGGAATAAACCAGCAGAAGCAGAAAAAGGATAAAGCAAAGAAGACAACCGTAAATAAAATATAGTACGATCGTCTGCTTCCTTCTTCTGAAAATATTTTTTTAAATAATGTATCCGTCATCGATTCAATCTTTCCTTGCAATAAGTACCGCTGTTGACCTTGCCATGAGCTTATATGACCCGAAAGTGTTCAGCTCCTGCTCCTCTCCGGGCGCCGCAGATATTCCTGAAGAGTCACAGGCAAGATACCATCTCATGCCGGCGGGTATGACCGGCAGATGGAAAATCTGTTCCTCCCAGTGAGCATTTACAACAACATAGATAAACGTGCTCTTTTCTGTATGATACTTTTCGCTCCCCTCAGCATAAAGGTAGGCAAACGTAAGGTTAGGTTCATCTTCATTCAGGCTCCAGGGCATTGTCCCATGGAACGATAATTCGGGATATCCTGTATCGTTGTGGCTGAAATCATACGAGGTATTTCGCAGGACCGGATGAGCTTTCCTGAATGCGATCAGGTTCCTTACATAATTATGCAGTTCTTTATGCGTTTTAAGCCTGTCCCAGTCAATGTAAGAGATCTCATTATCCTGGCAGTAAGCATTGTTATTGCCGTATTGAGTGTTGGCGAATTCATCTCCGGAAAGGAGCATGGGAACACCCCGGCTGGTCAGGAGAATCGTAAAAGCATTGCGCATCTGCCTTTCCCGGAGCGCAAGGATACCCGGATCCGTCGTATCTCCCTCCGCCCCGCAGTTCCAGCTGTCATTCCGGTCAGAGCCGTCCCTGTTGTTCTCGCCGTTGTCCAGATTATGCTTTTCATTATAGGATACCAGATCATACAGAGTAAATCCGTCATGACAGGTGATAAAATTGATCGAGGCTTCGGCATTTTCATTTCCGTACAGATCATTCGATCCCCGTATCCGTATATATAATTCCGGCGCTGCTTCTGCACCGCCCTTCAAAAACACGCGGAGACAGTCTCTGTATCTGCCGTTCCACTCCGACCAACGGTGCCATGAAGGAAAGCTCCCCACCTGATAGAGTCCTCCCGCATCCCATGCCTCCGCGATCAGTTTACATTTTCCCAGTACGGGATCATGTGCGATCGTCTCGAGCAGCGGCGGAGACATCATGGGAGCGCCGTTCTGGTCTCTTGTCAGTATAGATGCAAGATCAAACCTGAAGCCGTCGATATGATAAGCTGCCGCCCAATAACGGAGGCAGTCAAGAATCATATTTCTGACCACCGCGTTATTGCAGTTCATGGTATTGCCGCATCCGCTGAAATTATAGTAATACCCTTCCGGTGTCAGAAGATAGTAAGTCCGGTTGTCGATCCCGCGGTACGAAATATACGGGCCGTTTTCATTTCCTTCCGCCGTATGATTGAAGACAACATCCAGAATGACCTCGATCCCGTTCATATGCAGTTTGCGGATCAGATTTTTCAGCTCATCCGCTTCCATCCCAAACCGTGCAGATGCTGCGTACCCCGCTTTCGGAGCAAAAAAACCGACTGTCGAATATCCCCAGTAGTTGAGCAGCAGGCCCCGGTCAGTCTCCCGGTAATTCTCGAATTCATCGAATTCAAATATCGGCATCAATTCAATACAGTTTATTCCAAGGTGTTTCAGATATGGGATTTTTCCGATAAGGCCGGCAAAAGTACCGGGATATTTGACTCCGGCGCTTTTATGCATAGTCATGGAACGGACATGCGCTTCATAGATCACAAGATCATTGAGCGGAATTTCCAGCGGCTTGTCCCCGCTCCAGTCGAAATCTTCTCTGATGATCTGTCCTCTGTGAGGAAAGGGGTCATCATGATCCGGTCTTTTCCCCCATACACTTCTTCCGCTGATAGACTTTGCATACGGATCCAGCAGGATCTTTGTTCTGTCATACAAAAGCCCTTCTTCCGGAGAATATGGTCCATCAAAGCGGTAACCGTATTCCGTAGTCTCAATATTGATACCGAAAACCATCATGGTGAAAACATTTCCGATTCTGAATTTCTCCGTGAACGGGATCTCCACAAACGGCTCTTTTGCACCGTGATGAAAAAGAAGCAGCGTACAGTCGGTCGCTTCTTTTGAAAAAACACTGAAATTAACGCCCCCGTCAAAAACGGTTGCTCCAAAAGGAAGCACCCGGCCAACCCGATATTCAAGGTCTTTGATTTTGTGTGTCGGAAAACTGTCGGCCAATCTCATAACGATTCTCCTTTGCCTTTCTCCATCAAACGACTGCTGTCATCAGGATACCGTCCTTAGTAATCTCAGATCCCGAATAAATCTGCGCTTCCGCAGGCGCAGAAGGGGGAGAAAAATATGCAGCAGAAGGAACAGTGAGGACTTGCTCATAAACTCCGCTTGCTCCCCGATCCGGCCAAGGTTCATTACCAGCAGAAATGGCACAAAGCCTGTCATCAGTTCTTTGTTATATCCATCGCTTTGAAGTAGGAATTTCTGGTAATCTTTGCTGCCTGTTTAGCCTGTCTGGGAGACAGTCAAAGTCACATTGCTGCTTCGCACTGCCGCCGGGTCTCCCCGGAATTCATGGCTTATTCTTTTTTACCTATTGTAGTTATAAATATCTGCTCCTCAAGGATAATATTGAAAAGAAGCTGTCATATGCTTCTTCAGAAACAATATCACGAAATAATAATTCACATGTTTTTACTGTTTCGGAGTTTACAGTCATAAAGGATGCGTCCTGTTTTTCTCCTTCTCCATCCGTTTTTTTCAGTGACTCCTTGAAGAGTTGTTTATATACATCTTTTTTAATTAATTGTGTTTGATAGTCTTCCGGTATTGAATAATAAAAAACGGGATATATGTCGGGATATTTAATTAATAATTCTTTGTCCGAAATCTCAGTCACAGCCCCGGAAAGTCGATCAATTAATATCAATCTCACTACTTCCGCCATAGTCGTGCCGCTTTTTTTGAAATACAAAAATGCAATCTGCTCCCGCTTATTATATTTCATCAGGAAAGGAACTTCTTCGATCCAGTGATCTGGGATCCTGCCGATTGCATCTGAGGAATACAATATTCGTTGATAGTCCATGCTCATCCCCCATTACCGAATAACTGTGTCCGTAACATTTGCCGGCCTACCAGAGAGTGAATGTGACAGCCATTCCCTGCTGACCTCATACATTCCCCCCTTACCGGTATCCATCACATAAAAATCTTTTCCATCGTCAGATACACTTAGTAAAACAACAGCATGTCCTCCGGACTCGCCATTACGCCAGAATCTATCCACAGATACGCTGACAATTACTCCGCGTCCCTCGGTTACCGCCTTTTGAAGACTATCCATTGTTACTTCATTGTCTGGGAGGACGTGCATTTTATGCGAGGGAATTCCTAGTTTGTTTAGAATTATCTGGCGTTCATCAGCACTGGTTCCACCGCGATCAGACATCCGGGTATTGTTCAGTTCCAAATCAATATTCGGGCAGTGTAAAGCAATATTAACTATTTCTGCTTCCGTCATTCCCCTTAAGCCTGCAAGAATAGCGATATTTGCGCAAGAAGTCAGGCCGCAATCACCAGAGATGTCATAATCGCTCGTTCCCTGTTTACGAATAAGCTTTTGTGCTGTTTCATAAGGATCATTATAAACGGTTTTATGATTACCGTTGATCACGCTGCTCTTGAAAGAACATTGTGTAGTAGCATAACTATTAGGTTTTTCGATCGTCTTTCCGATAATATCAATGCCAGAAGAAATACAGTAAGATACAATCGCATCAAAATCCGGCTCAGCGACAGTTAATTGTTGATTATGATGAATGTTTCGCACCAACTGAGCGCCTAGTGCCTGCCTGTAATACTGCAGCACATGTTCCATAGCGGTCCCTTTTCCGGGCCGCATCCCTCGCTTTAAGAGCTCACTTTGATATTCATTTATTTTTATATCTATTTCTGAAACAGCCTGGATTTCATCCGCATGGTTATTTATTGTCCAATTCTCAAATATACTTTTCGGATGATTAAAATCAACAAAACGCACGTTTTTCATCCATTGATCAAGCTTTTCCATCTGTTTTGGGAAAAAGCTTTCAAAAATCGGTACTGTCTGCTGAGGCAAAGAGATTTCTTTACTATAACCATATTTTTCCGGCCGAACTGTAATAAGTCCATTTAATAAAGAGATTTCCTCCGGCCCTGTTTCTGAACCATCATGCTTTGAACTGCCATTAACATAACCGCCGGTTGTTATACCGGCGGCTTGTTGGTTTGAAACAGGGCCTTCTATTTTTTTGAGATGTTTCCATTGATGGAAGGGTTTTTTGCAACATAATTATCGATTTTGCTAGCAGTCTCATCCAATGATTTTGACAAAGCCGTAAGTGGTTCATAGGCTTCTTTCAATATACCAGATACAACATCAACCACATTTACGAAATTTACTTCATGAACACCAAGATCACCGGAAACAGAGTTGCATGACTGCTTTAATTCTTTAGCCGCCTGCTCCAGATTCTGATATGTATTTCTCATCGACTTCGCAAATTCCCGGCACGTCGCAGCACCTTCTGGGGTTAGCGTCAGCTTTAATCCGCTTCTGTTCATATTAATATCTCCCTTTCCTAAATGCTTTCAAAAGTGTATACGGCTTCTTTGTAATCGTCACGTAACAATATAATGGCTTCGTCTGCTAAAGAACATGCCGCTTTTAATTCTTCAATAGTATTTCTCAACTTCTCTATGTGTTTTTTTGAAATCCCATCATTTCCCATTGCCTGGCTGCAAACGTTTGCAGCATCATTCAAGTTTTTTACATTTAACATCAGTGTTTCACGATAAGATCCCATTGCTTTAATTAAGGTCATTAAAGCATCCGGTGATAATTGCTGATATGCCATCTCTAAAACCTCTCCCTTTCAAAAATATTAACAAAATGATATTATCTCAGAGCAAGTACTCCTCCTCTTCATCTCCGATACTCTCTACTCCTACTTCTGTTAAACGCCATCCTTCAAACGTTATTCCCTTGTGAAGGTACGGCCGAAAAGAAATATTATCTAATCCATTTGTATATCGAAAAACATGATCTGCGAGTTCTGCCACTTCGCCTGCCTGGAAAGAGCCAATAATCTCAGCTGCGTCCATACGCGGTGTTCGCAGTAACAGCTTGTGTCTGAACAAATCTGTATTCATGCGTGACTGGCTAAATTCCATGCAGGTATGAAACACCACCATAAAATGGTATCCAAGCCGTGGTCCTTGTGTAAGAATATATCGAATATCATCGCGCGCATCATATACCGCTGAAACATTCTGTTCACTTGACGCCGCTTGTATAAATCCTTCCGCGTCTTCTTTAGCTGGTACTTCATTCTCAATATTATTATAGGATATCTCATCTGCATCATCCAAAGCCATCTGCTGAAGCAGATCAAGTTCTCCTTCCCCAAGTGACGCATACCCGGACTCTGCCGTATTACCGGGCGTTAAAACAGCAGTGGTGCTTTCAACAGTATTAAAATAATTCATTTCCTGAATTATACGTTCCATACCCAGACATACAATCAGGGTATGCTTTTCATCCGGGAATCTTCCCTCCCTTATCCTGGCTGTAAGATCACGAATCCGATTGCATATTTCTTCAAGTCCTTCCGCTGTACGGTCAAAAACCGGAGCGCAATCAGCTTGCAGCTTCTTCATTACTGCATTTTTTTCTCCGGACCAGATTTCTGTTCCGATTTTCTGCAGGCGGGCAGAGCAAGTTAATGACAATATCTCGGAAATCAATGCGTCTTTTTCTTTCAAAGAACCAATCGCCAGTATATTCTCGCAATAGCCATACATTATCTCCACAGCGTAAAGCGGTAGCATGCGTCTAGGCTCCCCGGGATAAAGCATCATCTTTTCTCGTGCCACAGCCTCATCGTCCCGTTGAATCTCCCGGAGCATCTGCTCTTGTCGGTCAATAAACGCAGTATAAGTATTTCCATCAATAATCAGTGTCTGTTTATCGATATAAGCACTTTGGTCATATGCATCATATTTTGGTTTTGCATGGACAGATTTAATACTCCTGTCGATCATTGCCGCCTGTGATGCCTCGTCCGCTATATATAGTACAAGGGACTGATTTAGATGATTGCCCAAAGTATCTTCCGGAACGCGGATCAAGGTATGATAGGTCTTCAGATTTTCCATGCTGTATCGGTCTGCTTCGCTTATTGTCTTCAGATCCAGTGTCTCGCGGATCTCTGAAAATTCCGTTTTCATTGCCACCCGTTGCTGTATCTGCTTCTTGGAAAAATCATTCAGCCCTCTGGTGCCGCTGGTAAACCCCTGACTGGAAAAGATAAAATGCATTCCCAAAGCGGCGCCTTTTGCCAGCAGCGTCTGTAATTTCAAACTGTAGTTATCTGAAGCACCCATTGCAGAATCTGCAAGAATCTCACTCATTACAGAAAACTCATCGATAACGATCAACATCGCCGGCATGTATTTTTCTTTTGGTACTTCTGAAAGTTTCTGCCATTTGCCTTTGAAAATGTTCTGACGCTTACGCAAGATATCCGTCAGACGGTCAATAATATCATATACAAGCTCTTTTGATTCATCCAGGAGAATATATCTGATATGAGGCGGAGTATGCTCAATATACCTGGAAAATTCAGTCATTTTAAAATCGATCAGCCAGATCTCTACATCGTCTGGGTGGTTTAACCGCATAATTCCCGTCAGGATCGTATGAAGCAGGGTAGATTTTCCTGATCGTGAAGCACCACAAATAAAGGTAGCAAAGTTCGTATTCTCAAAATCAATCGTTTGCAACTTCCCGCTTTTCTCATCTACTCCATAAGGAATGTTTTCCAGCCTGCGCTCCCCTTTCGCAACATCATTGAGTTTATAGCCAACTCTGCTGCCATAATCGTTAGACTTATCAATAATATCTCTAAGACTACGGTATCGCTCTATCAGTTCTGCAGGCAATTCAGACGGAGCAGGATTAAGCATGAATTCAGAAGTTCCTGTCCCCATAGGAGAATCAATTTTAACAGTATCCCCAACGAAGACTTTGACTGCAAGTGTTTTAATATACCCGACCACGTCATTCGATATTTCGTGCTCACTTTTACAATGGGTCAAAAAAACCGATACCCTGTATTTCTTCGAGTTGGCACACAGTGTCCGAATCTGAAGAACCGTTTCGGTGTCATAATTCTCCGGAAACGCATGGACGATCAGCAGGCGTTTAGATATCGGGCTTTCCTCTGCTTTAAGATCTGCCATCAGTTCTTTCAATTGTTGATTAATGTTTTCTCTGTTATTAGCCACCTTTCGGATCAAACTGCTTTTACTCTCCGCCAACGGCGCTAATACACCTAATCCCGTGGCTGTATATCGGATCGGATCCAAAAACAGGATTTCATCAAATTCATCAGAGAAGTCACGCAAAGTCTGAAAAACAATGCTCTGCAAGCCGCCAAGCACCTCATCCTCGCGATTTGTCTCGTAATCTATATAGACAATTTCATTTCCCGACGGATCTACAGTAAAGGGTACTTTTAGAGTAGCGTCCTTTCCTGAATATGCTTTTCCAAATTTACTTTCTGCCTTATTCCAAACGGCGGGGGGTAAATTCAAAGGTTCCAGACAGGTTCCCAAGTTCCAAAACCTGTCTACAGGATTTTCTTCAGAAGCATCCTGCATAAAACGAATAAAGCGGTTAATTTCGTCTGAATCAAGGTATTGAAGCAATTCAGCTTCCACTTCTCGCTCTTTGCTTTCTGTCGACGCATCAAAAAGAGTTCGTTCGTTCCTGATTTTTTCTTTACGATCGTTGAATTCAGAACGAAGCATTTCCTCGGCCTGAACCAGGCCTTTTAACATACCCTCTGTTTTAGTGTACAGTTCCTCGGCAGCAATTTTATCCTTCGATGCAGCACGCAGCCCAAGAATCTTGATTGAGTTTTCATCATAGGGGATTGCTGAAGTTGCTTTCGTTTCACGGATGTCATTGCTGCGTGCAATATTTAAATAGGAGTGGAGTTTTCCACGCTTTTTCCCGAACTTATCCAGCTCCGCTCTCATCTCCTGATCAACTTTTTCCAATTTTTCCCGAATTTCCGCCTCTACTTCCGATACGGAGGAACCAGCTTCTGACCATTTCCTAAATAACGCATTTATTGTTATAAATATTGTCCAGTAATCATTCCGTCTTTCATTTTTCATATTTCAAACTCCGCATCAACACCATATGTTTTTCGTGTATTATGTATACTTTTTTATGGCAGTTATTATTATTGATAGTCAAAGAGTTTTCCCTTTAGTCAAAAACTGCGTATCTGTACAGACAATCCATTTGGTTCCTTGTATTGCAGCTCTATTTTGCTGAATTCTATTCCGGAAACAATATCATAATCCAGGGATGGTATTGTCCCTGACGGAGATTCCGGATAGGCCTCCTCAATTAAAAAGCGCGTCTGAATTGCAATCGCTTTGGCAACGGCATAAACTTTAAGGTCACTCTCAATAGGATTGATGCTATCAACACGAAATTCCATCGGTTCCATGTCATCAATTGTGATCTTATCTTTATAGACTTTGGTCTTCATCGAAATTTCAATCAAAGCGATATAGCCGGATCTGTCTGCTTTATCGATTTTTTCCTTAAGCTGTTTGAACATCCGATCAGCAAACAGCTTAACAAGATCACTGTCCATCAAGTTGT
>JBGUOI010000079.1:0-2273 GCA_045118075.1 Porcincola sp.
CCCCAAGGGAGGCACTTCGTAAGGAAGTTGCCTCCCTTGGGGCTTTTCTGCGGTATCTCCAGCAACACCGCAAGGCACTGTACACAGAGCTGCAGATCACCGGCAAGCTGAACAGTTATCTTGCCGATCTGAACGAGCAGGCATAAGCTATGTTTCTTGGGGTTCCTTGCATTTCACCTGCAATTATTTACCTCTTAGCGCCAAACAGATGACAAAAGATATTTACCCGATTATACTGTTCTCATCTAAGTTGATGTGCACTCAACAAGAAAGGGGATCTCTTATGCAGGTCAAGATTGAAGTCTCGCCGGAGCACACGCCTCCGCGGGCGGTCATTTATACGGATCGAATAACCCCGGAGATACAACGGGCTTTGGACATATTGCAGGCAAAGGACACCCCTGTCCTGGCGGAGCGTGACGGACGTACGTTCCTTCTTTCAGAGCAGGAGGTCTACATGATCCGGGTAGTGGGCGGGGAAACAAAGCTCTATACGAAAAAGGAAGAGTTCAGGACGCGAAAACGCTTGTATGAAGTATTGGATCAGTTGGGCAGCGGCTTCATGCAGATATCCAAATCCTGCGCCGTCAACCTTTCTTATGTACAAAGCGTGGAAGCCAGTTTCGGGGGAAGTCTGCTCCTGAAAATGAGAAACGGGCTGTCTGATTACGTTTCCCGAAAGTACTTGCCTGATCTTAAAAACTATTTGGGATTATAGGAGGAATCATGATGAAGAAGAAAGATAGTATCGAATTTTTAGTCCAGCGTACCAAAACAACTGTGGCGATCTCCTCTTTCCTGTTTCTGCTCGGCTCCTTGATTGCTGATCTTAACATGGGCGGCGTCTATTCCGCTTCCGGTTATTCCGTCACCAAAATGGCTCTCGGCAGCTTGGGGATCGGCCTCGGATTCGGCCTTCCTTGTATCATTTACACCAACGAAAAGCTAAGCCGTTCCGTGCAGATTGCGATTCACATGGTGACTGGCTGCGCGATCATGTTGACAATCGCTTTTCTCGTCGGCTGGATCCCGACAGATAAAGGCCTGCTTCCTGCGCTTCTAGCGGTTGTTTCCATGCTCTTGACGGCATTTGTCATTTCAGTTTTTTCCTATCGCCGGCAAAAGAATCTGGCAGAAAGAATAAACCGGGAGTTAGAATTGAGGCGACAATAGGATACAGCGCTTCATTCGTTGCGGCTTACGAGGTGGTATGATTGTACTTGAGCATTGATTTTCAAGGAGATATCATGTATAATTGTTTTGCGAATCCATGAAAGGAGCGTAAACCAATGATGAATAGAGTGGTTATCGCTGATTAACTGAATAAAGGCGCAGAGCATGACTGAGGGGTATACCCCTCTGGGTAAGTGCGCCATTTTTGAGTAACTTTCGGATAGTGGGAACCGCAGGATGCAGCCACGACGGGAGCTGCTTCGCTGCGGTATTTTTGCGCCCTTTTTCAGGTACCGACGCCACACAGGAACGATTACATACCAAATCTTATGCTAAAGGAGAAAAACCAAATATGATAATTAAACTGGAACCTATCAATGAGAATAACAGAGATGCTGTTTTGGCCCTTTCCGTACGAGAGGATCAGCCCTTTGTCGCGACGAACGACTATTCATTGAGAGAGGCAGCCGAGGCCAATGCCAAGGCGCCCGGCACGGCGAGACCGTTTGCGATCTATGCGGGCGAAAAGCTTGTTGGCTTCTGTATGCTCGCCCTGGACCCCGAGGATGAAAACCCCGTCGACAGGTACTGTCTCTGGCGTTTTATGATCGACAAAAGCGAACAGGGCAAGGGCTACGGTCAGGCGGCGCTTCAAGAGATCATCCGGTATTTCAAAGAGAACGATGTGGACATGATCTATCTGTCGACTGCACCTGAGAACGAGGTCGGATTGCACGTGTACCATAAGGTGGGCTTTAAGGAAACAGGAGAGATAGAAGACGGAGAAGCTATTTTTGTTTTAAAACTCTAAATTCCGGCTTGCCGGGACAATGAAATCGAACCGGGCGTCCTGACGCAATCGGTCAACGGCATATTCCTGACGCCGAGGGTCGTGTGAGCAGCGTAGATAACGGCCTTTTTATTCACGCTGTTGTCCCAAGGTATGTGGAGTGCGTGACATGGATAACAAAGAAACAGACAAATCGCAAATGAATGGAAGCATGAAAGATATGAATCAATTGCATTTGGAAAAGATCACTTATCTCAACTGGCACGACGTAGAAGATCTTCGTTTGACGAAAGAACAGAAGAATTATCTG
>JBGUOI010000080.1:0-9831 GCA_045118075.1 Porcincola sp.
AGGGAGGGCTCGTACTCGAACTCCTCCAGGTCGGTGATGTCCTTGCCGGCCTCTGCCAGCTCTGCCTTCACTTCATCATAGATCCCCAGGTTGATCAGGTTGTTGGAGAGGAGCTTACCGATCAGGAACTCCGCCGAAATATAGTATACTTTCTTCTTTCCGCTGTTGTATCCCTTGTCTTTGCAGGCGTCCTGCGTCAACTCGAGGGCCGCGTTGTAGAGTTCCAGGATCGTGCAGTCCTGCAGCGATTTACCGGTGTAGTCTCTTAATTTTTTCATGGTTTATACCTTTCCTTTCGTCGTCACTCTTTTGCATTTCGACTGTTTTTTTGCATCTTATCAGCACTTACAATGAATCCTTTTTATAAGTATGCATTATAATGATTTTACGTCACACTTTACTTGCAATATCACTGCATAAAATAGTACAATAATGATATTGATGTTTGTTTATCATGCAAACGAAGCTTTTCAGCGCTTCCGGACCGCTGCGGCAGACCGTCTTCCGCATGTAAAAGGGCTCTCCAATGAATCTCGAAGAATACTCCCAATATAAAGAAACCCTGCTGCACGAGCAGCCGGGCTTTGCTTACAACACATATCTCTGCACAATTCCCCAGGACTTTCCCCGGGTAGACCTCCACTGGCATGAGCAGATGGAGATCATTTATGTCATTAAAGGCAGCGGATCCGTCACAGTCGGCTCCCGCAAATGTCCCGTTCAGGCAGGTTCGATCATGCCGATCCTGCCGGGCGAACTTCACGCCATCGACGGGAATCCCGGCGTCCGGATGGAATACGAGAATATAATTTTCTCCCTCTCGCTCGTCGACAATCAGGTTGAAAACGACTGGGCCCGCCGCAATATTCTGACTCCCCTGCAGATGGGGACCCTTAAATTCCCGCGGCCGATCCACCGGGGCACTCCCTTCCACGAGGAAGTCTCCTCCGCCCTCGACGCCGCTGACGCCGTCTGCGGCAAGCGCCCTGACGGCTACTCCCTGCTGGTGCGCAGCTGTTTATTCCGCTTTTTCTATGCCATTTATTCCCATCGCAGTCAGGAAGAAAGCGTTCCACCCTCGCCTTACGAGGACGCCATCAAGCAGGTCCTGCTCTACGTCCAGAACCATTTTGCCGAGCCCATCACCGTCAGCGACGCCGCCGGCCTGATTGACTACAGCGACGCGCACTTCATGCGCGTCTTCCGCCGCGAGACAGGCTTCACCTTCGGCGAATACCTCGCCGACTACCGCCTGCGCTACGCCTCCTACCTCCTTCGAGAGAGGCCTGACTCCATAGGCGCCATCGCGTCCCTGTGTGGCTTTGACAACTTTTCCTACTTCATCCGGCGCTTCCGCCGCAAATACGGCATGTCCCCGAGGGAATACCGCGCCGCGGGGCGGTGAACATCGGGGGTGTCGATCACACTCGGATGCTGTTCCGGGCAGAATGTGCCGTTGTGCCGGCACTTGTTTCCAGGGGGGGGCGCTGCGCTGACGCTTGTTTTGGGGGGATGTACCGCTGCGCTGACGCTTGTTTCTGGGAGGATGTGTCGTTGCGCTGACGCTTGTTTCTGGGAGGATGTGTCGTTGCGCTGATGCTTGTTTCAGGGCAGACTGTCCCCCGAAAAGGCAGCTTTTTTCAATCCGAGGGGGCTGAAATTTCTTGTGCCGAGCGCGCCCCCCCAGACTGTCCGAAAACCCTTCTATTTCCTGCATTTCTAGGCACTTTCAGCGCAGGAAAGTCAGGCAATCCAGACATCTGTCCTTCAATAGCTGCCTGACCTTGAAAACTGAATAAAGAACGCTATATATCTTTATACAATCTTAATCTCATCCGTTCGTTTCTAACACCCTTTTAATATCCGATGCATGATAATCAATCCATGAAAGGCGGTTGGTCATCATGTATCGGAGTTTTTCTGCATTTCAGATTATATTATTCGGATTTGCAATGATCATATTGATAGGCACGCTGCTGCTGATGACGCCGGCAGCCTCTTCCCAAGCTGCCCCATGTCCGCCGGCGGACGCCCTGTTTACTGCAACTTCAGCAGTCTGTGTAACCGGTCTGGTCGTCAGGGACACCTGGCAGGCGTGGTCCGGATTTGGGCAGGCAGTCATCCTGCTCCTGATCCAGACCGGCGGCATGGGCGTGATGCTCATGATCTGCGCGGCGGCTCTGATCACCGGCAGAAAGATCGGCCTTCGTGAGAGAGGAACGGTGCAGGACTCCATCTCGGCGCCCCACGCAGGAGGCGTGATCCGCCTTGCCAGGTTTATCCTGGTCCTGCTGTTCGCATCGGAGGCTGTGGGAGCAGCCACCCTGTTTCCGGTATTTGCAAGGGATTTTGGGATACTCCGTGGCCTGTGGTTTTCCGTATTCCATTCGATCTCAGCCATGTGCAATGCAGGATTTGATCTGCTGGGCTGCAGGGGGGCGTATTCATCGCTGGCATCTTACGCCGCCAACCCGTGGGTCAACCTGGTGATCGGCGGCCTGATCATATGGGGCGGCCTGGGATTCCTTACCTGGGACGATATCTTCCACAGGGGAGGCAGGCTGAGCCGCTTCAGACTGCAGAGCAGACTCATCCTGAGCATGACGCTTGTACTCATCACGATACCGCTGATCCTGTTCTTCCTGTTGGAATTCAGAGAAGGCCCGGTAAATGAACGGCTGCTGCATTCATTTTTCTCATCCGTGACGCCAAGGACGGCAGGATTTGCGACGGTGGATATGAATGTCTTCAGCGAAGCAGGAAAGATGCTGATCATATTGCTGATGCTGATAGGCGGTGCACCAGGTTCGACTGCCGGCGGAATGAAGGTGACGACCTTCGGCGTGATCTTCCTGTCCGTGCGCTCTGTGCTTTTTCGGGAGAAGGACACCAACTTCCACAACCGGAGGATTGAAGAGTCCGTGATCCGCAACGCCGTTTGTATCTGCATGATGTACCTGAGCCTGTTCCTGATGGCGGGATGCATCATCAGCCGGATCGAAGGCCTGCCGCTGCTGACCTGTCTGTTCGAGAGCGCATCCGCAGTCGGAACCGTGGGCCTGACGCTCGGGATAACGCCTTCACTGTCTATCGCGTCCAAGCTGATTCTGATCCTGCTGATGTTCCTGGGAAGGGTCGGGGGACTGACGATGGTATACGCTGTCATCCCGCAGATCCGCCACGGCAACGCGCGCAGGATTACAGAGAGGGTAACCGTGGGATAAGGAGGAAATATGAAGTCTATATTACTGATCGGAGTCGGCCGGTTCGGCAGGAGGATCGCCCACCGGCTGTCGGAAATGAATGTTGAGATCATGGCGGTCGACAAGAAGGAAGAGCGGGTGGAGATGGCTGCCCCGTTCGCGGACCGGGTCCTGGTTGGCGATGCGTCCAACGCGGACTTTCTGAAAGGGCTGGGCGTCCGGAACTTTGACACCTGCATCGTCGCGATCGGAGACGACTTCCTGTCATCCCTGGAGGTTACTTCACTCCTCAAGGAACTTGGCGCCAGGCGCGTGGTCTCCCGTGCAGCCCGCGACACTCAGGAGAAGTTCCTCCTTCGAAATGGAGCAGACGAGGTTGTCTACCCTGAGAAGCAGATGGCGAACTGGCTGTCCCTTCATGTCAGCTCCGACAACCTGTTTGACTACCTGGAACTTGCGGACGGTTACGGGATTTATGAGTTCCTGGTGCCTGAGAAATGGATCGGACATACGATCAGGGACCTGGATATCCGGAACCGCTATCAGCTGAATATCCTGGCAGTGAGAAGCGGATCGAACATGGTGATCGCTGTCGGAACGGAATTTCGGTTTGAGCACAACCAGAGTGTGATCGCGCTGGGAAGCCAGCAGGACATCAGGAACTGCCTGGGCAAGAACAGCTCGGAGAGGAGGTAACATTATGATGCGTGATGTGTTATTGGTTCTGGCGTTCCTGCTCGGCGCAGGGATCATGAGGGTATTTGTGAGAATAGCAGATCATTTTATAGAGCATGTGGTCCTTCCTGATGATGCAGACATAAAGTGTCAGATGGAAAATGAAATAAAATCAGCTGAAGATGCACCGAAAGAGCATGCTCCCGGACGGATAAAGAGGCTTCTTGACAAACTCCGTCTCCGGAGTAAGGTGAAGGATAAATACAGGGGGACGGTCGTTGAGATCGGAACGGCACGTCCGACCCAGATAAGGATCCGTCATTATGAGTAGCCGAAAGATAATCGTATGCGTCTCCCCGGCTCCTTCCGGAGCGAGGATCATCAGGACCGCGGCGCAGGTTGCGCAGGCGCGGGACTCACAGCTGATTGCGCTCTTTGTCGAGACGCCGACACATTCCACACTTTCTGACGAGAGCAGCCGCAGGCTGGACGCCAACATGGCTCTTGCCGCGCGCATGGGAGCGCGCACTGAGACGGTCTACGGGGAAGACGTCCCCACAAGGATCGCAGAATACGCCCATATGAGCGAAGCGGATACGGTCATACTCGGGCAGAGCGCCGTGCCTGTGCTGAAGAGGCTGTTCCAGACATCCCTCTCCGACAGACTGTCGACGCTGCTTCCGGACAAGACGCTGATGATCATACCCGACGTCTCCGCCCGGGCTCAGAGAAATGTGAAGATCAGCCAGCAGGCTGAGCACGGAGTGATCAAAGACATGCTGAAGGTCGCGGCGCTTCTTGGCGCTGCGACCGTTCTTGCGCTTCTGTTCCAGAAGGCAGGTCTTCAGGATGCCAACATCATCACCCTCTACATCCTGTGCGTGACCCTGACCGCCGTGCTGACCAGCAGCCCGCTTGCCGGCATCGTCAGCGCAGCCGCCAGCGTGGTCATTTTCAATTACCTGTTCACAGAGCCGCTGTTTTATTTTCAGGTGTATGACCCCGGATACATGATCACATTTGTCATCATGTTCATCGCGGCGTTCATCACCGGCACACTCGCATCCCGCCTGAAAGAATACGCGCGCCAGTCTTCCAAGAAGGCTTTCCGCACACAGATCCTGCTGGACGCCAGCCGTCTGCTCGGACAGGAGGACAGCAGAGGGAAGATCCTGGAGGTAACAGGCAGCCAGCTGCTCAAACTGACAGGAAGAACGATCCTGATCTATCCGGCAGAAGGCGGGGCTCTGAAGGAACCACAGATTCTGGTCCCCGGATACGAGGAGCAGGCACTTCCGGACGCTCCGGGGCAGCTGCCCGCCCTGTCCGAAAAAGACCACGAGACTGCTTCCCGGGCACTGCGAGAGGGAAAGAGCGTAGGCGCATGGACGGACACCTGTCCTGAGGCAGATTACATATTCCTGCCCGTGCGTATTCACGGACACTCCTATGGAGTGTTTGCCATCAGCCGCGACAAAAAAGAAATGAGTTCATTTACACACAGCATCTGCGACTCCATCGTCAGTGAGTGCGCGCTTGCTATGGAAAATGAATACAGCGAGAGAGCCAGGGAGGAGGCGGCTGCTTTGATGAAGAATGAGCAGCTTCGCACCACGCTTCTTCGCTCCATTTCCCACGATCTCAGAACGCCTCTCACCTCGATCTACGGAAATGCGGACAATCTGCTGGCCGATTCGGACCGGATGGATGAGGAGACAAAGAAAGAGATCTACCGGGATATCAGGGAAGACTCCTACTGGCTGATCAGCGTCGTGCAGAATCTTCTCTCCGTGACCAGGCTTGAGAATAAGGAGCTGAAACTTAACAAGGATATCGAACTGATCGATGACGTAATCGGTGAGGCGCTGCAGCACTCAGACCGCAGCGTGGGAAATCGCAGAGTGATCTTCGAACCGGGCGGCGAGAACCTGTTTGTGGAAGCTGATGCGGCGCTCATCGAGCAGGTGATCATCAATCTGGTCAACAACGCGATCAAATACACTCCGGACGGTTCAGAGATCCGTATCGAAACGTCGGGAACAGAGCAGGAAGTCCTTGTCAGTGTGAGTGACAACGGACCGGGAGTTGCCGAAGAGGAACTGTCAAAACTGTTCGAACTGTTCTACATGGGAGACAGAACCGGTGCAGACAGCCGCAGAGGACTCGGCCTTGGACTTGGCGTGTGTCAGTCCATAGTGGAGGCACATGAAGGCAGCATACACGCACAGAACCTGGAGCCACACGGACTGAGGATCTGGTTCAGCCTGCCAAAGAAGGAGATCATACTGGATGGAAACGGAAACATCTAAGATACTGGTTGTCGAAGACGACAAGCCGGTTCGAAACCTTATAGCAACAACACTGAGGATGCACGGCTATTCCTACCTGGAGGCAGTGAACGGGACCGAGGCACTGATGATGGCATCCTCCTACAACCCCTCGATCCTGCTTCTGGACCTGGGGCTCCCGGACATGGACGGGACAGAAGTGATCCGTCAGGTACGGTCCTGGTCACAGGCACCGATCCTGGTGATCAGCGCGCGCAGCGATGACACGGATAAGATCGGAGCCCTGGACGCAGGGGCGGACGACTATATCACAAAACCCTTCTCTGTGGAAGAACTCCTCGCCCGGCTGCGTGTCACATTCCGGCGGCTGAACTATCTGGAGAATCTGGCAGGAAAAGAATCCTCCATATATGTGAACGCCGGCCTGAAGATCGATTATGCTGCGCACACAGTATTCCTGAATGAGGATGAACTGCACCTGACGCAGACTGAATATCGCCTGCTGTGCCTTCTTGCGAAAAACACCGGCAAAGTGCTTACCTACAAGTACATTACCCAGAACATCTGGGGGAGCAGCTGGGAGAACAACATGGCCACACTTCGCGTAGTTGTGACGACCCTTCGGAGAAAACTCAGCAGCCAGGAGAGTGAACCCATGATCCAGACACATGTAGGGATCGGGTACAGAATGGTCAAACTGTGAGAGGGTGTGCGGAACCGCAATAAATATAGTGACGACAGAAACAGCCAGAAGATACCGGCACAGAGCGGGTATATATCTGGCTGCTTTCCTCAAAGGAGAATTTGATTACCTTTATGCTTCTGTTTTCAGAAAACCGGAGGACTATATCAAGATCATTAAGGCTCTGGCAAAGAAAAAGGCCGGAATGCAGAGAGGGGAAATTTCCAGGGAAACGCATCTTGCATGTAATGGATCCTTTTCCCATAAAATTGAAGAACTGGAAAGCTGTGGATTTGTCCGAAGGTATCACGAGTTCGGAAAGAAGAATATGGGAGCGGTTATTCAACTGATCGATAACTATACTTTGTTCTATTATAAATTTTTGGAGAATCCGCCAACAGATTCTAAATACTGGGAAAAAACAATTGACTCACCGGCCAGAAGAGCCTGGGCAGGGCTGGCTTTTGAACGGGTATGCCTGCAGCATTCGGAACAGATAAGAAACAGGCTCGGAATAAGCGGCGTCCTGACAGATGAATGCTCGTGGCGGTGCGCATCGGATTCAGACAAGGGTATTTATGGATCGCAGATTGATCTTGTGATCGACAGAAAAGACAGGGTTGTGAATCTTTGTGAAATGAAATATTCTGAGCTGGATTACTCAATCACGAAAGAATATGACAGGAAGCTGAAAGAAAAGATCAGTGATTTTCGAAATGTAACAAAGACGAGGAGTTCAATCCATCTGACGATAGTAACAACCTATGGCCTGGAGCGGAATAAATATTCGGGGCATGTTCAGTCTGTAGTAACGGCAGAGGACCTGTTCCAACCAACATGGATATAAATTGCTAAAAATAACATTTCCGAATGCCTTTAGCAGTTTACAGAGACGACGTAGGAAAAGCATATTCCACGGAGATGGCAAGACAACCCAGGAAAACAATTTTGGAGGTGTCTTGTAATGGAGAAAAGATGTTATAAAGTAAAAAAACTGCAGGAAATATTGGGTTTGAGCCGCACTTCTATTTATGAGCTGCTTAAGCGCAAAGAGTTCCAGTGGGTAGTAGTCGGCGGAAAATATATCATTTCTAAAGCAAGCTTTGATGAATGGCTTGACGGAAGCGCAGCTTCCAGAGAAGCACATCAAGAGCAGTAACAGGCAGTAACAGGCAAATTTTGGCGCTTAACAAGTGCTATATAATACGTTATAATACTTATGACCTGAACAACTGAATACTCTTCATTCCCGTTGGAATGTCGGGGATGGTGGCCGGTCATATTTTTAGTGACTATGAGGATGGGCATAAGCCTTTCTTAGCCGCAGCTAATATCTGGCTAAGAAAAACATTTAGACCGAGATGAATTCAGTTAGTTCGAAACGGTTTTCATGTGAAGCGCAAAGCGTTGATTTTCAAGGAAAATACAGTCTCAGAGATATATTATACACGTACAGGTGGGTAGCCTTTTGATGTACTCCTAAGCGGAAGGTCGTGGGTTCGAATCCCGCCAGGAACGTGAAAAAGCGGGATGAAATGTCACATAAATCGTGATTTTCATCCCGCTTTTCCCGTTTAGGAGAAGCCTTCGGACCCCACAGGAAGCCTCGCGCGGGGATGAAAACACGGCTAAGATCCTTAGCGAAAAGCCCAAAACCCGGCTAAGCAAAATGCCTGAGAGCTAAGTTTTCAAAAACGGCTTTCCGGCTAAGGGAAGCGGTCACTTCGCATGGTCAGGAGAGTCCAATGCGGATAAGGACAGATAATTCTGTCCAATCTGTGACTGTTCGCATTGAATGGGGATGAATCCTGCCTCATACAGGCTGCTTCTGACGGAGTCTGGACGATATCAAAGCAGAATCCAGGCTTTTCCCGGGTAAAATGAGTAAACCTGAGCTAAGAACGATTAGCAAGAGTACGGAAACTCCAGTGATCTGCTGTATAGTGCATGTAAGATGCCAGCTTGAATGTCTGGTATCCAGAGCTTACGCCCCATCTTTCATACCGGAAAGTAAGGCCGCCGAGCCCCTCCTTCCGAACCGCATCCAGGTTTTTGATCCCTGCCCGCTCAAGCTCCTGCAGCAGGTTTCTTCCCTGCATTCTCTTCTCAAAGTCGCTTAAGTAAACCTTCTTCCCGGTGCTGCTTGTCTTCCACACCTCTTTCTGGTATCCCCCGTACAGCTTTCCTGAGGGATCCTGCATGATCTTCATCCAATCCTTGATCTCCTGTAACGTGGCAAGGCGTACATAACCCTCCATCAGGTAGCAGTAGGGATTGCCGTTCTTCCTTGTACCGGCAGTCACATCCGGCCATTTCACATTATCCAGGTTCTCTCTTGCCCTATTGTACATCGTCGGACTGTCCAGCGCCTGCAGGATCGTCACGGCGCGGATCAGCTGGCACTTCAGATACTATGATGCTGTATTTTCAAAAAATCGTTTCATGGTCAGCCCTTACTCCTTTTTTGAAGAAACGCCCTGCTTACAACCGCAAAGATCAGATATGTGATCAGCGTTCCAAAACATACGTCCGTAAGAAAGTGGTTGGTCATGTGGATGCGGTTGTAACCGTAAATCAACACAAAAACACATGCAACAATAAAGCAGCGGCAATTCCTTCCCTCACTTCTGTTCTTCGTCACATCTGTTAACATAGGGAGTGAAAACATCATCGCCGCGATGGTCATGTTGCCGCTCGGCCAGGACTTGAAACTGTCATTGCTTCCCGCCAGATTGGGAACCATCTGCCACCAGTTACGAAACGCGCTGGCAGGATCGTCCAGTGTGAGCAGGTATTTATACCTTGGCCTTGACGCAACCTGCTTCAGCCACAGGTTTACGTTGTCGGCCAGAACACCCGCGACCAGGATCGCCGCCCCGACGGCAATCAGCCTGTCCGCGTCCGTTTCATCCAGCAGCTTGTTGCACAATACAATCGGCCACACATACAGCAGTGCTATGATCATCCAGCTTAGAACCGAAAG
>JBGUOI010000081.1:0-6865 GCA_045118075.1 Porcincola sp.
CGCTTTCAATATCTACAGATTTTCAAGGTTCGTTAGAGCTTTTTTCTTTGGCTCTGGTTTTTCATAGGTCACTTGACACTACCATCAGCCCATCTCTGTCTCGCCGAAGCGGAAAACCTTGAACATGATCAAGATGATGACCATGGCTACCAGAAGCATGATCCAGGCCTGCGCGGACGCATAGCCCATCTTGAAGAAGGAGAACGCGTTCTGGTACAGGTACAGGGAATAGAACATAGTCGCATTGCTCGGGCCGCCTTCTGTCATGATGTACGGCTCCGTAAACCACTGGAATACGCCGATGATCAGCGTGACCATATTGTAGAGGATCGTAGGACGGAGCAGGGGAACCGAGATATGGAGCGACTGCTGCAGGAAATTGGCCCCATCCACCTCGGCGGCGTCATAGAGCGCCGGGGAGATATCCTGCAGACCTGCCAGGTAGATGATGATGGCATTTCCGCAGGTCCATATCATCATCAGGATAAAGGCCGGTTTAGCCCACGTGGGAGAGGACAGCCAGCCCGGCCCTTTGATGCCCAGGTACCCGAGGAAGGTGTTTACCAGGCCGGAATCGGGCTGCATGACCCAGATCCATAACAGACAGCCGACAACGGTGGGAACCAGGGTGGGGATGAAGAAGATGACTCTCATCCAGCTGGTGCCGCGCAGCTTTTTGTTATTAAGCATGATGGACATCGCGATGGCCGTGAAAGTGGTGACCGGCACACCGATCAGGATCATGTAGGCGGTATTCTTGCATGCCTGGATAAAAATGCGGTCCTTAAAAAGGTTCCGGTAATTGTCAAGCCCGATAAATTTGGGAGCGCCGACTACCTTATAATTACATAATGAATAATAGAGCGAACTACCGATCGGATAGAGCGTGAAGACCAGGAAACCGATGATCCACGGCAGAACAAACAGGAATCCGTTGCGGGCTTCGTTTCTGCGCATCCTCGAACCGGTGTATTCACTCAGGAATTTTTTCTTTTTCTTTTCCATGGTAAAACCTCCTTACCGGTAATAATCGAAACGGATCATCCTTTGATACCGCTCATGGTGATGCCCTGGATGAAGTACTTCTGAAGGACGAAGAACAGGATCAGGACAGGCAGGACCATAACAACGCCCAGCGCCAGCAGAAGTTCCCAGTTGGGATTTAAGTTGGAGCGGAGCATGGAGGCGGCCAGGGAAAGCGTATAAAGCTTATCGCTTCCGAGAAAGACCAGGGGGCCGAGGAAATCCTTCCACGAATTCATGAAGGACATGATGGCGACCGTGGCCAGTACCGGTTTGGAGATCGGCATGATCAGCTGCCAGAAGATACGGAATTCATTGGCTCCGTCGATCCTGGCCGATTCGGTGATCTCCCTTGGGATACCTACAAGAAACTGACGCATCAGGAATATGAAGAATGCATTTCCGAAGAAACCCGGTACGATCAGCGGCAGGAAGGTGCCGACCCATCTGACCTTTGTATACATGATATACAGAGGAATCAGGGTGACCTGGTAAGGGAGGATCATGGTCGCGATAACGATCAGGAACACCTTGTCCCGACCGGGCCAGCGCAGTCTTGCGAAACCGTAGCCGATCAGCGAATTGGAGATCAGGGCGCCGATCATGTTGAAGATGACGATGATCAGCGTGTTTTTCAGGTAGCGGAAAAACGGGATATTCGTAAATACCTGTTTGTAGTTGTCAAATGTAAATTTGCTCGGAAGCCAGCGGAACGGTACGTGGAACAGATCGCTGGAAGTCTTGAACGAGCCGGTCAGCAGAAAGAAGAACGGCAGGATAAAAGCCATCGCAAACAGAAGCAGGATAAGATAAAGGAGCCCCAGTTTGAGTGCCGTGCGGATCTGGTAACCGGAAATCTTCCCTTTCATGCATTTCCTCCTTTGAGTCCGGGAAACAAACTGCCCCGGCAAGATGCGGGTCCGGCCGGGGCAGGCCACCATTAAAGATGGCCGGTTTTATAAGCCTTTCGGCTCATATTACGTTATTGAGCAGTGAACGGTGCGGACTGGATCAAAGCAGAGCGTTCATCTGATCCTCAAGGGTCTTCAGCTCAGCTGCGGGCTCCAGATCGGTGTTGTAGATCAGGGTCTGACGCAGGTTCTGGAACTGAGTGGAAAGCTCCGCGGATACTGCGCAAAGAGCCGGGATGCCGTTCAGCGGAGAACCGGCGATCTCACGCTCAAGAGCATAGATCTCATCGCCGTTCTTTGTCAGGCTGACATCGTCGAATGCAGCATCGATAACCGGGATGGAGCGCCACTGTGCGAAGTTGTCTTCGTTGACGGAACCCTGCTCGCAGAACTTGATGTACAGGGCAGCCAGCTCGGCCTGTTCCTCGGAAGTTCCTTCGGGAATTGCAAAGACGTTGCAGCCGAAGGAAGAGCTCTTTTCACGTCCGCCTTCAGGTACGGGAACCGGGCACACACGATATTCAATATCCGGTGCATACTGGCGCAGAGCCTCGGTGAACCAGTTGCCGGTGAAGGTCATGGCTACCTTGCCGGTCATGAATGCGTGATCCGGGGAGAACATGCCGCCCAGACCGGAGGTGAAAGCGTTGATCTTTTCGGGATCATACTTCTTTGCGTAGCTCTGGATCCAATCCATGTATTTCACCATCTGGTCAGAGGTCAGATCGATGCGGCCTTCATCTGCCACATAGGGATCAGCTCCGAAGATGAACGGAAGAACGAAAGCGTCGTCGCCGGAATCAAGCCACGGAATGAGACCAAATCTTGAATAGGATCCGTCATCTTCCTGAACGGTAAGAGCATCAGCCCAGGCATCAAGCTCTTCAAGGTTCGTGGGAGGATTTTCGGGATCAAGGCCTGCTTCAGCAGCAAGGTCGGGGCGATAGTAGAGCATGATGACGTTGGTATCCTGCGGAACCAGATAGCAGGTGCCGTCATAGTACATAACGTCTTTGCAGCCATCATAGAAATCGGAGACATCCAGCTCAATGTCTTCAAGAGTGCCGTCAAGCGGAGCGAAGCAGCCCTCTGCGGCATACTGGTAAGCTGAGGTGGGGTTATCGGTGATCAGCAGATCCGGAGCTGTTCCGCCGGCGATCGCCGAAAGAAGCTTGCCGTTGTTGATGCCTGCACCATCCGGTACATACTGTACATCAACGCTGATGCCGAGATCGGCATAAGCTTCATTGAAAGCGTCAACACGTTCCTGCTCCCAGGTGGCGGAGTCGCCGGTGAAAGCAGACCAGTAGGTGAAAGTGCCCTGTTTTCCGATATCTGTCACTTCCACTTCGATCTCACGGTCGCCCATATGGACCGTTTTTGTCTCAGCCATAGCGGCAAGGCCGGTGGTCAAGATCAGTGCACAGCCGACAGCGGCGGCAGTCAGAATACGTTTCTTCATTGCAGATCCCTCCTTGAAAATTAAACGGTTGTACAAAAAAGTTTCCTGACAGTGTGGTTCCGATCCGGGCATCTCCCGAATCCGTCATTTATAATCAAAACATACAACATAAGCGCATTTTTTTCTTACACTATTTTGCCTCATTTTTTACTGTTTTTTGCTTCGGCTGGGGGCGATTTGTTAGTTTCTTCACGAATTATTCGTGATAATGTTGCAAAATTTGCCGATAAATGGTATCAATATAGTGAAAATCAGAGCAGACATGCCTAAAATAACCGGTTCCATATGTTTGAAACTGCTTGTCATTTTTTGTCCTGTTTTGCCGCCGAACGGCAGAATCATCGGGAGGATTTCGTATATGGATGAGATGGTAAGAGGATCAAGAGAGAATATTAACTACGCTCACTATTCGGATATCAGTATGACGGACGAGACAGGTACCCCCATGTCTTTTCCCGAACACTGGCACATGAGCGCCGAATTTATCATGGCGGTGAAGGACGGCTGCGTATTCCGGGTCAACGAGGAGGAATATGCCCTGAAAAGCGGAGAGATACTTCTGGTCTGGCCGGCGCAGCTTCACCAGACGATCTCGGCGCCGAAGGAAGGCCATTTCATCCTCCAGTTCAGCTCGGAACTGTTAAGCAGCAGCGATGATTTTAACTTCCGGTACCGGGGACTGACCAAACTCCATCTGTTCGGGAATGAAAATCCCGAGGCGCGCGATTTCATGGCCGGCAAAATGTCGGAATGCCTGGATATGTATATTAAGCAGGCTCCCTTCTCGGAGACGAAGATGAGGATCCGGATCTATGAGATCCTTCTTTACCTGTGCGAGACGCAGATCAAGGATACCGGAAATGCAGGCGCAAGTGCCAGCCGGAGCCACGAGACGTTTATCCGGATCCAGAACGCGTGCAATTATATCAAGAAAAACTGTCGGGAAAATATTTCCCAGAAAGACGCAGCCGATGTGTCGGGCTTCAGTCCCTTCTATTTTTCCAGGGTCTTCCGGGAGTATACTCAGGAAAGCTTCAGCGAATACCTCACCCGCCAACGCATCCAGAACGCACTGGCGCTGCTCTACCAGGAGAATATTCCGATCACCGATGTGGCGTATCTTTCCGGATTTCAGAGCATCTCCAATTTCAGTAAGGTCTTTAAGAATGTGATGAACTGTTCACCCATGCAGTACCGGAAGAAGCATCGTGATCCCGGACCAGAGGAAGAACCTTCCGGGAAGGCGCCGCCTGCGGGTGAATAGGAATTGAAATCAGGGAAGTATCATTATAAAATGTAATCAGAACCTGATGTGTTTTTCCTGATTATTATTCATTCTTTTATGAACGGCCGGATCGGGCCGGGAGGGTGACATTATGGAGCGATTGTTTAAACTGAGTGAACACAAGACAGATGTTAAAACGGAGGTCATGGCCGGAATTACCACTTTTATGACGATGGCGTATATCCTTGCCGTGAATCCGAATATCCTGAACGCGTCCGGCATGGATACAGGCGCGGTATTTACCGCAACAGCTCTTGCCTCGTTCGTCGCGTGCCTTTGCATGGCACTGTTTGCGAACCTTCCCTTTGCGCTGTCAGCAGGCATGGGACTGAACGCCTACTTCGCCTACACGGTCGTATACGGGATGGGCTATTCCTGGGAAGTGGCGCTGACGGCTGTTTTTGCCGAAGGCATCATTTTTATTATTCTGTCTGTGACTAATGTCCGGGAAGCGATCTTCAATGCCATTCCTGTTACACTGAAGATCGGCGTATCCGTCGGTATCGGCCTGTTCATCTGCTTTATCGGCCTCCAGAACGCGCATATCTCAGTCGGCGCCTCCACGCTGGTCGGTATGTTCTCTTTCAGCCAGTCGATCAAGGGAGGCACGTTCAACAGTGAGGGCATCACAGTCCTGCTGGCACTGATCGGAGTCCTGATCACTGCCTATCTGGTCATTCACAAAATAAAGGGAAACCTTCTGATCGGTATCCTCGCCACCTGGTTTTTAGGCATTATCTGCCAGGTCCTGGGACTGTATGTCCCGAACCCGGATCTGGGTTACTACAGCCTCATCCCGACCGGAATCATCTCTGCGCCGGCATCACTGGCTCCGACGTTCTTCAAGCTGGACTTTTCGGTGATCGGAACCGTGAACTTCGCGGTCGTGGTGATCGCCTTCCTGTTCGTGGATATCTTTGATACCCTCGGCACACTGATCGGCTGTGCGGCAAAAGCAGACCTGCTTGATGAGAACGGCAAGCTGCCCGGCATCAAGGGAGCACTGCTGGCGGATGCGGTCGGCACCACGCTTGGCGCGTGCCTGGGTACTTCCACGATCACGACGTTTGTAGAGTCAGCTTCCGGTATCGCCGAGGGCGGCCGGACAGGACTTACAACGATCACGACCGGACTGCTTTTTGCACTGTCCCTGTTTTTCTCGCCGGTTTTCCTGGCTATCCCGTCTTTTGCAACGGCGCCGGCGCTCATCGTTGTCGGATTTATGATGATGCAGCAGGTGGTCAAGATCGACTGGGAGGATCCGCTTAAAGCGATCCCGGCCTTCATTGCCATTACGGCGATGCCCTTTACCTATTCCATCTCGGAAGGTATCTGTATGGGAATCATCTCCTATGTGGTCCTGCATGTTCTTGCGGGACAGACCAAGAAGATCTCCCCGCTCATGTATGTGCTGTCCGTACTCTTTATTCTGAAATACATTATGCTGTAAGTTTATTAATAAGAAAAAGGGCGGTTCGAGGGTCGGACCGCCCATGTTTTTTTGCAGTAGTTTTTTCTGTTGGAGAAAGGAAACATTATGGAAAGAGGTATTTATTTCGACGGCTGGTTTAAGCACAATCATTGTTATCACCCCAGCCTGCCCATCCGCACGGTGCAGATGCTGGAAGATCTGGAGCTTTATCACGGCACGACGCTGGTGTGGTCCGGCATGGGCGGAGGCAGCATCAGCCTTCCTTATCTCGAACAGGAGATCAACGGCCCGGTCGACCTGCGCATGCGCTTTTACGGCGGGATGAGTGATAAAGAGTTTGCCGCCGAATGCGGGAAGCGCGGCATTAAAATGTTCGGGATCGTCTTTGAGGTACAGGGATGGGAATTTCCGGCTGTATACGATGAGGAGGGAAAGATCATTGCGCTCAATCTCCACGCCCAGCGGGAAGGACACGAATGGTACGGACTGCGCGAGTTCAGTCAGGATGCTTATCCCGATGCGTTCCGGACAAGCCTCAAAGATTATTATCCCGGGGGCATCACCAACTCGGCCGGCGAGCCGGTGAGCAATCTGTGGGAAGAGTGTACCACCAGGGACCTTCACGGGAAGCCCATCCACGCCGAGTGGGTAGAAGTGAAAGAACATGAGCAGCAGGCCTACCAGATGTGCCGCAACAACCCCGTCTGGAGAGATTACCTGAAAAAGATCATGAAGATGCAGATCGATGCCGG
>JBGUOI010000082.1:0-2706 GCA_045118075.1 Porcincola sp.
TGATTCAAATCAGGAGACATGCTGGCATTGATCAGAAGCTCACTTTTTCAGAGTAAACACACCTCTCATCCAACAGCTGTTTAAATGTCTTTTCCTTAGCCTTCTCCTCATAGTCGGAAGAATAATAGTATCCTTTCAACTCGTCCATATACTCCATATAATCGCATACATAAACTGTCACTTCCGATACATCATGCCCCGTGATTGGATGTTCATCTGTGGAACCGCCCTGATGACCGAAGCCCATCAGTTCTCCGTCCGCATCCAGCACCGCTACGAAATAATCGTGCTCTGCTGCTTTGTTGTAATCATAATACAGAGCTAATTCAAACGGAGTTTTTGTTACCTCGATTTCTCCGATATCGCAGTTTCCTTCCCGATTTGCTTTGACCGAAATGGTCTCGCTGTGATCTACAGTCACGTCAAAATCAAATTCCCAGGGGCCATCCACCCACCAGTTTTCATATTGATTGGGATACTCGTCCGCATCCGGATATCTCTGAACATACTGATTCCACATCCGGTTAGATAGTTCCCCCTCGATTTCCTGTTCTTCTTCCGAGAATGAGGCATACGCATCATCCGTCGTGCCAAGTCCGGCCTCCGCCATTGCATCTTCATATTCCTTTCTGATATCTTCCGGTATCTCGGGCATACAAGACTCCGGCAATGTTCCATCTACACGCGGGATTTTAAACTGTACAGAGAATTGCTCCGGCAGCGTAATTGTCTCATAAGTGATCTGTCCGTCTGTTTCTGGTTTCTCTCCTTCCGAAACGTTATCAGCAATCACTGGCCTGCGCAGTGTCTCATCTAAGTTGACCCGCAGCACACCGGCATAGGTATGATCATCAACCATTGCTCCATCCAGATAAGCATCGGGATGGATCGGATCCGGATTGTAGTTAAATCTCATTGAGCTTCCAAGCAGGTCAATAACCGGCTGTCCATTCTGATCCAACATGGTATCCGGGAAAGCATCCTCCGTCTTCAGGATCATACTCAGATACAGTGCTGTTTCATTACAGTACTGCTCAGACAGGGTAACTGTCATACCATTCACTGTTTGGGTATATGGGCTATCTGACGTAGTATTCTCCAAGATCCGGATTGAATCGGGCTCCGTTTCTCCTACGGGCACCGCATATTTTTCAAAATCACCCTGGAAACCAAGGGAGTATCCAATCTGTTCAAAAACGTGCCCCACCAGCGGGATTTTTGCCGCAAATGTCGGATTAGTAACGCATACTCCTGAAAAGACTGCTGCAGCTGCAGCCACGCTCCCGATTGTTTTCCAGGCAGCCCACTTATATTTCCTACCCATATTCCTGTGTTCCATTTCATGCTTTACTTCATGCAGATGATGGCTGCCGTTCTGTGACTGCGCTGCCGTCTCAAGGTCTTTTATCCGGTTTTTTTCCATCCCTTTGACTCGTGCATACGCCAGATCCTTCGCGTAACGCACCTCATCCGGGATTACCACCTGTTCTCCCATTCCGCTGCGTATCACTTCATCTGTTTCCCGGTCAACATCCTTAGGAAAGCTTATCTTCTTCATCCAATCCCCTCCTGATCTGCTGCCTCGCCCTGCGAAGCTGCGTCTTCACCGTGTTCTCATTCATATCCAGCATTTTTGCTATCTCTGGAATAGTGTATTCGTCTGCATAAAACAGAGTCAGCAGCAAATGATATTTTTTATCCGCATAAGAAAGCAATTCCTGAAACTTAGTTCTCTCCTTCCCGCTGGTATCTGCAAATACTTCCCGTACCTGTTCCTCTGTCAATTCAACATAAGGCTTTTCCTTTCGCAGGATCTGATAGCACTCATTGATCAGGACCCGCATGACCCAGGTTCGGAAAAAGGCAGGATTACGCAGTGTGCCGATCTTTTCATAACATGTAATAATCGTTTCCTGCATCGCATCCGCCACATCTGCATCTCTTTTCAGAATGGACCAAGCCGTTTTATACATCTGCTGGTTATACCGGTCCATTAACGCAAGGAACGCATCGGCATCACCTTCCATGGCAAGTCGTATTTCTTCTTCCATATGCATTCTCCACTTCAATATTTCTAAAGCCGATGATCCTGTGCACATCTCTCAATCGCTTTACACCTATTAGATGCATCAGGAGCGGAATTGGTTTCATCGTATTTTGATTATGCTAATTTCTTCTCGAGCGTCTCTTTTTATACCCAATATCACAAACACATATAATAATACCGGAAAGCACGCCCAACCATATGGCATTTACAGGAGTAAACAAATAGATCCTTCTGCCCAAACACACCGTTAAGACTATGATTACATTCATCCACAGCAGAATCCACCATATTTGCAGATACTGTTTAATCTGGCGGTGTATCCATCCTGCTGTGATAAGCAGCAGCATAAAAAGGACCACACATATCATAAATATCAACAATGCGTATATCGTTTTCCTACAGATATCCGCTATGACCGGAGCAGGAAGCATATCACTGATCCCTGCACCTATCTCAGCAATACGACATACCATTTTCCAAAGAAGCAGGCTCCAGCTCCATATCTGGTCACCCGTTCCAATGAGTACCTGCAAATATGGTCCCGACCTGCAGGCAAGTACAATCGATAGGCCAAAGGCATATAAACTAATCCATGTCATCCTCTTGTCCAGTGTTTTTTCCTTCCTAATAAAGGATTGCCGAAGTTCATTTATCAACCT
>JBGUOI010000083.1:0-23530 GCA_045118075.1 Porcincola sp.
TGCAGTCCAGGAAACCATCATGCGCCTCTTTAAATCTCCGGCAAAAAGCGTTTGCTTCCTTAGGATCGTCGATGCCGTAAAGGCCAAGCGCCATCAGCGCGCCGGTCACCGCTCCGCAGACGGAACCCATCTTCATGCCGCCTCCGAAATGCACCGCAAGGTCATAGAACTCCCTCTCCGGAAGTCCCTTCGCCTTAACGAACGGCAGCAGCACCGACTGGGCGCAGTTATAGTGAATTTCCGTAATCGCTCTGAGTCTTTTGGCTTCTTCAAGATAAGTACTCATTTTTCATTCTCCGGTGAAACAAAAAAACGGCTTTCTCTGTTGATATGTTATCACAGGAAAGCCGCAAATTACAGTATTAAAATTGCCCGCAGACAGCTTACTTGATCGTATAACCGCCGTCAATGATCAGGTTGTGCCCGGTGATCATGGACGCTCCGGGGCTGCACAGATAGGCGATCGCGCCGGCCACCTCTTCGGGCTCGGCAAAGCGGCCGGACGGCATCTCCTTCTTGAGTGCGTCCCCTTTCGGGCCGTCCCAGGCTTTATGGCCCATAGCCGTCATGACGACCGTGGGAGATACTGCGTTTACGCGGATCCCGTAATCGCCCCATTCCAGCGCCAGAACTTTTGTCAGCGCGATCAGCCCGCCCTTTGACGCGCAGTAAGCGGCATGCTGCTTCAGGGCGATCACGCCGCCCTGGGAAGCCACGTTGATAATATTTCCCTTCACATGATTATCGATCATGTATTTTCCGACCGCCTGCGCCATTAAAAAGCAGCCCGTAAGGTTAACGTCGATCACTTCGTTCCAGTCTTCTTCCGAAAGTTCCTCCCCGCTGCCGAGGCGGGTGATGCCTGCGCTGTTGACAAGGATATCCACCGCGCCGAACGTATTAACGGCCGTCCGGATAAGTTCAGCCCTGGTTTCGGCGCTGCGGACATCTCCCTTCACGCCGATGGCCCTGTCTCCTCCCATCGCGCGGGCCATCTGAACGGTCTCATCTCTCCGGCCGCTTAAGACTACATTAGCTCCCTGTGCGAGGAAGAATTCTGCCGCAGCAAATCCGATTCCGGAAGTGCCGCCGGTGATGATGGCCCTCTTTCCTTTCAGGCCGAAATCCAACCCATTTGTTACATCACTGGAAAATAAAGGCAGCATCCTGCTGGTCCTCCTTTCGAGATATTTTCTTCGCAGTCAGGCTCAGTCAAACCTGAACGCCACTTTAAAATCACCGTACTTGCCGGTGGCATAATCAAAAGCCTTTTCCCACTCTTCCAGGCGGAAGATGTTCGAGACAACGCCTTCTGTCTTAAGATTGCCCTTCAGCATATTTTCGATGACGAAGGGGTAAGCATACGGGCTTAAGTGTGAGCCGCGGATATCCAGTTCTTTCCGGTCGCCGATAATGGACCAGTCCACCGTCGTCTCCGATCCGAACACGCTGAATTCCACGAATGTCCCCAGCTTGCGGATGATGGTCAGTCCCTGGCGCACACTTGCCGGGTTGCCGGTCGCTTCGATATAGATGTCGCATCCATAGTCTTCCGTCAGCGCTTTGATCTCCTTATCCAGATCACAGCTTCCCGGGTTGAAGACCAGGTCTGCTCCGAATTCTTTTGCTTTCTGCAGGCGGTTCTCCTGCATATCAAGTGCAATCAGGAGTTTCGGATTTTTCATCCTGGCATAGGTGATCATTCCTAGACCCAGTGTCCCGGCTCCGGAAATGACCACCACATCCTCATTGGTGATTCCTGCACGGTCCACTGCGTGCTTGGAGCATCCGTACGGCTCCACCAGCAGCGCCTGCTCCAGGGACATCTCCTCCGGAACCCTGCTGATCACGCTGTTCTTTTTATACCGCACATACTCTGCCATTCCGCCGTTGTTGTAATACTGATAGCCATACATGTCATGCGGCTGGCACATCCAGTACTTTCCGCTTTTACAGAAACGGCATTTCCCGCACGGAAGAATCTGGTCGGCGGTGATTCTGTCGCCAAGGTCATATTCGGTCACATTTTCTCCAACCTGTACGACCCTGCCGAAAAATTCATGTCCGGGGATGAAAGGCGGCTTTACCCAGGAAGGCTGAAAATCATCGCCCCAGAACATGGCCACGCCGTGCTGGCACTTTAAGTCACCGGCGCAGATACCGCATCCTTCCGTCTTGATGATAATGTCATCCGGTCCGCATTCCGGAGTCGGGTAGGCCGATTCAAAGCGGTAGTCACCGCGTCCGTACGCTACCAAAGCTTTCATTGTTTCTGGAATCGTTCCTCTGGCTGCCATGTTAACCTCCTTTTCGTCCGTCTTATGACCTGATCTTTTCAAACAGTCTCTTCAGGAAACTTTTTTTCTCCTGTCTCCCGGGCTTTGTTTCTGTTTCAGCCGGTACTGCCGGCTTCTCGTCTTCTGCTGCTGCCGCAGCCGTACTATCCTGTTTTTGTTCAATCTTTCCGCTCTGCTGTTCTTCCTCCTCCCGCCGGTCATTCGGCCCGTCTTTTACGATATCCACCGGCTCTTTTCCCGGATCATCAAACAGGTCCGCCGCGTATCCGGGGGCCTTCACCTGTTCCCCGTCAGGCAGCTCATAGTCATACTCGAGGCGGTACACCATGATGTCATCTTTCCAGTTCGCGCGCACATACATCTCACGGCCGTCCGGCCTCAGCTTTATTTCATGGAGGACATTCGTATCCCGGGCATAGAGGACTGTATTTTCTTTCATATCCCGGATCTCGAACCGGGTGCTTCCAAGGAGAACGGCAAACCGTCCGCCAGGTACAAAGAGAATGGAACTGAAGGGAGAACCTTCTTCTCTGAAGATCTCCTCATCATTCAGGTCGTATCCCCGCCAGTTTGTTTTACTCACGGACGCAGAATAGACAATGTAAGCCCTGTCTCTTTCCCTCGTAAAATAGACATTGATCCTCTCCGGTCCCCGATTTCCCAGCTTCCATGTTTTCAGCGTCCTGCCGGTCTTCGGATCGTGCCTGCCCGCCTGGAAGCCGCGCCGGATCACAATGGTCCCGTCGCTTAAGTAGCCGTAGCCCTGGTAAGCGTCCATCCTCCAGATATATTCATCTACCCTCACATGTCTTCCCGTGACCAGGTCTGTCTGCCAGATCCCGGGGGTGTGAGGATTTCCGTAGGCATCTTCCTCTTTATCAAGGCCGTAAAGTATGCGGATGCCGTCCCGGTCAACATCTAAAAGCCGCGGATACCAGATCGACGAGGAATTCTTCACCTCCCCGTACCGTACCGGCCAACCTCCGGGCGGTTTGCGAAGCAATATCCCGTCAAAATCAAAGATCAGATGTTCCAGCATGGAGTCGAACACATAGATCGCCTGGTCGCGGATAAAAAGCCGCCCCTTTATTCCGCGCAGCGTGACAGTCCGCATCAAAGCGCCGTCAGGCCGGAAGACCCGGACACATGGATTGTGGTCCTCATCCTGTCCGGTAAAGGCATATGTCCCATCCGCCAGACGCTCGGCCGACCATACGCCCGTAACCGAATATTGCGGCCATTCCGGAAGGGTGCCGGTCCGTCCCGTTTTCAGAAGCGCTTTTTTGACGCAGACCGCGTCCACAGCGTTTTCCATCCGCTGCCCCTCTTCCGAAGCGGTAAAGCCGGGGATCTGCCTGCATTCGTTAAAGACGGCGAGCGCCTCCTTGTATTCCTCCTTTCGGAAAAGATCCATAAACTGTTCGTACCGTTTCCGGATCTCCTCCTCTTCTTCCAGGCGCCTGTCCACGGTGACGATCCGTGAGATCCGCCACGGAGCTCTCTTCCCGGGGACGACTCCCGGTGCGGATACCTTCCGGCTCCAGCGGATGTGACCCGGGTCATCGATATTTTCCGATATCCAGTTCACGATCCGTCCGTCGGCCTTGTCATACAGAACGCTTGCCGTTACTATGGGGCCATCCTGGTAGAGATCATTTTTCTCCGTATAAAGGCATTCCTGCTTATTCATATCCCAGACCGCATAAGGAAAACCGGCTTTTCCGCGGATGATCCTTGTAAATAAAAGCCCGTTTTCAGGATCATAGTACATGATACCGCTGTCATTGTTGTCTTTCGTAAAAAGTCGGTTCGTGATCTCCCTTCGCTCAAAGCGCTCATCCATCCAGAACTTGTCCGTCCCGTGAACCGCCTCATTCCATCCCCAGTGATAGAAGAAGGCCGGACCTTTCAGCCCGCGGAATTCATGCGCATCTGACTCCTCAAACACATGCTCCAGGCCGGCATTGAAGCGGTAGACCTCTTTGAGATCTCCTGTCTCGCTCATAACCTGAAAAGTGTTTTGTACCACCCGGTAATTACTCTCCGGCAGATCCGGAAACAGCGATTTATCCGGGTATTCCTTTGAACGGAGCAGAATCTCCCCCTTTTCGGTGAAACACACAAAGCGGTCGTCCAGATCAGCAGCCGTCTCCAGCGAAGGCACTTTCAGAATGAGGATGCCGCTCAGGGAATCGCGTGAAAACAGTACCAGAAAGCGGCCGTCCGGAGAAAAAGCCCCCTGAAACTCATTCAGGCATTCATAAAGATCTTGCAGTTTCTCCTTCGGGAGATCGTCTGTCTTTAGAATCACTTTCCTTGATTCCAGATCATAGAGGCATGCGCTGCAGTCATTCAAAAGCAAAACCGCCCTCTTCCCGTCCGGCGCAACCAGGATCTTCCTCACCGATCCGCCCTCTCTTGTAACCGCCTCAAACCGGTCATAGGTCTCAGGTTCGGAACGGTCCCATCTGACCCGGATCAGGTAAGGCACATCCTCACGATGGGTTCCTAAAACCCCGCTCCGGTCACCGACCGTAAAGTAAAGATAATCTTCAATGAGGACCGCCGACGCGGCATGGCCGTCCAGGCAGTACTCTTTCGGAGACGGAAACAGGGGCCGGCTCCGGTCCCATTCCTGCTCGATCTTCTTTGCTGCACCGCTTTCCTTTGCCGCCTTGTTCCGGTTTATCTCCTCGATTGCTTCAAAATCATACTTTTCCTGTTTTCGGACCAGATAAAGCTCCCGGTTGAAGATCGCGTCCACACAGTTCACATCGTTCGAGAGCGCCTGCTGCCAAAGTTCCAGCGCCTCCTCTTCCTTCCCCAGGTCAAGAAAACTGAGCGCCCGGTTATTCAGGCTCGCCGCCGTATCGGACGCTGCCTGCCTGCCCGGCCGCTTATACGCCTTCCCGGTCACCGCCTTAAAAACAGCTTCAAGTCCGGTCTCTATCTTCGAAAAGTCTTCCGGCGTATCCTGTTTGATGCACTTTTCCAGAATCTCCCTTAGTCCTTCCGGCATCGGCACCTTCAGTTTCGCACAGCAGTCCTCAAAACATTCCTTTGCCTGAGCGCCGCTTTCCCAGCATCTTTTACCGGCATACATCTCCAGCACGGTCAAAGCCCAGGCATACACATCCATCCAGGCCTCGGGCTTTATCCCCCTTGTCTGCTCGGGGGGACAGTACTCAGGCGTATAGCCGCCCGATACGGCTCCTTCGCTGCCTGCTAACTGTGACTGCGCCTTTGCCAGGCCAAAGTCGGCCACTTTTGCTTCCCAGTCATTCGTCAGCAGCAGGTTTCCCGGCTTCACATCCTGATGGATGAGTTTCGTTTCATGGGAAAATGCAAGTCCGTTCTGCGCCTGGAGAGCGATCCGCAAAAGCCGCTCCTGCACCGCATCGGGCTCTCCCTCGTACAGCATCCCGTCCCGGATCCGGTCGCGCAGGCTCTTGTTCTCCATCCACTCCGAAAAGATCGTCGGGACGCCGCCGATCTCGCGGACATAATAGCAGGAGACGATATTCGGATGCAGCCCGAGGTTGATCCAGTTCTCACATTCCCGGATAAACTCCTGCTTTCTGCGCTCGCTCCCCTCAGTAAAAAAACGCGGCAGAGGACGCTTCATCGCCAGGTCGATATCCCAGCCTTGATGGTGAACTCTCCACACACTTCCCATCCCGCCTTCGATCGCCCCGGAAGTAACCTTATAAGTACCCAGGAGCACATTCCCCTCCCCGATCGTCTCGTCGGAGATAGACAAACGCTTTTTCCTGAGCGACGCATCCTCCATCGCTGCCGCGGACAGGGAGCGTTCATTCGTCATGCCTTCCTTGCTCATTGAAATGCTGATACTTTCGGAATTGCTCATTTTGGCGCCCTCCTTAACATAGATTATATGACAGGGGATACTCTCGTGTCATCCCCGTTTGGCAGATGATGCTCCTTTGGTTGTCGGTTGTAAAGCCTTTAGTATCGGGGTATAATATTGTTCTGTATTTACCGGAGGTATTCAAATGATCGTATTTTTACTGTGTCTTCTCCTGGCTGCGCCGGTATCGGCGGCTGAGCCGGAATATAACTGCACCGCGAAAGTCGAGCAGTATGTCAATATCCGCAAAGAGGCTTCCTCTGAAAGCGATCCGATCGGAAAACTGTACCGCGGCGGCGTGGGCACTGTCCTGAAGGAAGTTGAAACAGATGACGGGCTATGGTACAGGATCCGCTCCGGCCCGGTGATCGGCTATGTTTCCTCACAATATCTGTATACCGGCGAAGAAGCGATGCCCATCATTGAGGATGCTGCCTACACGGTCGCACAGGTGATCCCTGCGGAGCTGACTGTTTTCGACGAGCCGGACTCCGGCTCCAACATGATCGATATCGTCCATGAATCCGCCTTCCTCGATGTTCTTGAGGAGCAGGACGGCTGGACAAAAATCGTTTCTCCTTACCAGATCACCGGATGGGTCCCCTCCGACCAGCTGACCAAAAAAGAAGTCTACAGCCTGGCGGAAACGCTCAAGCAGGAGGAAGAACGTCTTGAGCAGGAGGCAAATGCCGATGAGACCGCAAAGACCGAGAGCGACCTTTGGCAGGTCGCGGAGGAAGCCCTGCAGGGTACGGAGCCTTCCCGGCTGGCGGTGATGGACGCGCTGATGGCGCAGGAAGAAGCCCGGAGCACGTTCCTCGAAGCCGGCGGGACCGATCAGGAAGCACAGATGATCGAGGAGGAGATCCTTGAGACAGAGGAAGATACGGAAGAATCCGGCACAGAGTATCTTCCCGAAGAAATGACTGAAGATGTGACAGAGGAAATTCTGCCTGATTATGTCCTCTCCTACCGCAGTTCGGTCGAAAAGGTCCGCAAGGCGCAGGAAGCAGCCGAAGCCGAGCAGGCAAAAGCCCATGAAAAAGTGGACGCTGCTCAGAAGGCTTCCATAACTGCAGCTGCTGCCGAGAAGGTGGCCATCGAAGCCGCAAGAAAAGCCCCCCGCGGAGCGGAGGGCTGTGAATTCACGACCAAGCGTGATCATACGATCTATTTCCCGCCTTCGATCGGCGACGAACTGGTCAGCTATGCGGCGCAGTTTGTGGGCAATCCCTATGTCTGGGGCGGCGAGAGCCTGACAAACGGCTGTGACTGCTCCGGGTTCACCATGCTGGTGTATGCCAAATACGGCATCACCCTGCCGCATTTTGCGCAGTCCCAGGCAGCCTACGGCACACCGGTTGACAAGGAAGACCTGCAGCCGGGAGACCTGGTTTTCTTCGAGCGAAACAATTATATCTTCCACGTGGCGATCTATATCGGCAATGACACGGTCATCCACGCGGCCAGCAGGGCATCAGGCATCTGTTTCAGCAGGCTCGGCTACAGTTCCGCCCACCAGCTTTACAGACGTCTCCTGTAAGAGGCGTCTGCACCGGCTTCTGAATGAGCCGTCATTCGCCGGCGGCCAGTTTAAACACCCGGTCCAGTTCTCCGATCAGGTCCTGCACACCTTCGATCCCGACCGAAAGCCTCAGCAGGCGGTCGTTGATTCCGTTCTTCTCGCGCAGGTCTTCGGGGACCTCCGCGTGTGTCTGGGTGACGGGATAGGTGATCAGCGTTACCGTCCCGCCCAGGCTCTCCGCGAAGTAGAACAGTTCTACATTTCTCAGTACGCTCAGTGCAAATTCTTTTGATTCCACCTCGAATGAGATCATTGCGCCAAATCCGCGGCTCTGCCGCTTCATCACCTCATACCCCGGATGCGAGGGCATTCCCGGATAGATCACCTTTTTTACATGAGCACTCTTCTGCAGCCAGTTCGCGATCTCGATGGCATTTTTCTCCGCCCGGTCCATTCTTACGGCCAATGTCCGGATGCCGCGCATGGTAAGCCAGCAGTCGAACGGTGACAGGGCCGACCCCACGGTCATGGAGATATAACGCAGCTTCTCTTCCAGTTCCTTATCCTTAACGACCAGGAAACCGCCGATGGTATCATGATGACCGCCAAGGTACTTGGTCGCACTGTGCACCACCACATCCGCTCCAAGATCCAGCGGGTTCTGGAAATACGGGGAAAGGAAGGTGTTGTCGACGATCAGGATGGCGTTCTTTTCCCGTGTGATCTTCGAGAGGGCGGCGATATCGGTCACATGCATCATGGGATTGGTCGGGGTTTCCAGGTAGACAGCCTTTGTCGATGGCGTAAACAGCTCAGCAGCGCTCTGCGTAGAAAGGTCTGCGATCGTGAATGTTACCCCGTTCTTTTGGCTGATCGTACTGAAAAGCCGTCCGGAACCGCCGTACAGGTCGGCATCGATGATCACGTGATCGCCCGGGGAAAACAGTTCCATGAGGGCGCCAATCGCCGCCATTCCGCTGGCAAAAGCCAGCGCCGCCGTGCCGTTCTCCAGGTCAGCTACGATGCTCTCAAGCTGCTGCCGGGTAGGATTATGGGCTCTCGTATAGTGATACCCTTCGGTCTCGCCCGCCTCGCGGTGCGAGAAAGTCGCTGTCTGGTAGATCGGATAACTGATCGCGTGATACTGGTCCTCGATCCCTAAGTCCATGCCCTGACACCGCGTTTCAAAACTTACATCCCATCGCTTTTTGGGAGCCTCCGGCGTTCCCTTCTTTTCCTGATCGCTCATTTTTCTTTCCCCTTATTTCTTTTGCTTTACTGCCTTATTGCTTTTCCATTCTGCTTTGCACAGCCTGCTCAAGGCTCTCCAGCGCCTCCTTAAGAACGCTGCGCGGACACGCAATGTTGAACCGTTCAAAGAGACGAGTCTCTTCACCGAAAATGGCACCTTCATCCAGCCACAGGTGCGCCTCATCCCGGACCAGGTGCAGCAGGTCCTCAAAGTTGTCCGTCAATCCGGAAAAATCGACCCAGACCAGATAAGTCCCCTCCGGTTCGATCATCCGAAGCTGCGGCAGTTTCTCTTTCAGGAAGCTGCGCATATAGTCCAGGTTTCCGGCCAGATAATCCCTGAGCGCATCCAGCCACGCATCACCCTCTTCGTATACTGCCCGGGCTGCTGCAAGTCCGGCTGCATTCGCCTGGCTGTAACCGTTCGCCGAATTGATCTTCCGGAAAGCCTTTCTCAGCTGTTCATCTGGAATCAGGATATTGGCGACCTGCAGTCCGGCCATGTTGAAAGTCTTGCTCGGCGAGGTGCAGAAAACGGCGTTCTTTGAGTATGTCTCTCCCAGTAAGGCGAAAGGTGTGAATGAATGACCGGGAAAAATGAAATCGCAGTGGATCTCGTCCACGATCATACGGACACCATTCTTAAGGCAGATGTCGCCGACCGCCCGAAGTTCCTCCCGGCTCCATACCCTTCCGACCGGATTATGCGGGCTGCAAAGGATAAAAGCCTTTACTTTGTATTCCCGGATCTTCTGCTCAAAATCGGCCAGGTCCATCTCGTACCGTCCGTCTTTTTCGACGAGCTGACTGTTGATGCACACCCTTCCGTTTTCCTCGATCATCTCGCGGAAAGGATAGTAGACCGGTTCCTGAATGATAACGGCATCCCCGCTCTTCGTAAGTGCACGGACAGCTGCCGCGATCCCGTAGACCACGCCGGGAACCACGCTGTTCCATTCTCTGTTGATCTTCCAGCCGCAGCGCCTCTCAAACCAGGACTCAACGGCCTTATAATAAGCATCATCCGGGTCCGTGTATCCGAAGATCCCGTGATCGATCCTCTCATGAATTCTCGCGAGGATATTCTCCGGAAGGGCAAAATCCATATCCGCCACCCACATGGGCAGCAGATCTTCCCGGCCGGCCCGCTTGAGGCCGAAGTCGTATTTCAGGCAGGCAGTTCCCCGCCGGTCAATGATCCTGTCAAAATCAAAAGCACTCATATGTCTGTATTACCACCGATCTTTATTCCTACCATTTACCTATGATTTAAACGCATAAACGTATTGTAAAGGGCATGGTCATTCCTGTCAAGAAGCGCGCCTTGAAAGGGTCATCCCGTCATTCGCCTGATCAGGGCCGGGCCGTTTTCTTTCAGCCATTTATTCCATTTGTAATAGTCCGGATAGACTCTCAGCACATGGGCATAAAAGCGCTTCGAGTGGTTCATCTCTCTGCGGTGGGCCAGTTCATGAACGACCACCGAATCGATCACCTCCGGGGGACACAGCATCAGCAGGCAGTTGAAATTAAGGTTGCCTTTCGAGCTGCAGCTCCCCCAGCGGGTCTTCTGGTTGCGGATAGTGATCCTGTTATAAGTCACCCCCATCAGGGGCGCATAGTAAGCCACTCTCTCCGGAATTACTTCAAGCGCTTTTGCGGCGAGCGCACGGATCTCCTCCGCCGTCAGTTTATCCGGAGACTTTCTTCTGCCCCCGGCCTTATTACCGGATAATATAGGCATCGACGATCTCTCCCACATACATCGTGTGGAAATCCCGGTTTGCCAAAGGCTCCGTCCCCGGTACATCCTGCGGATAAGTCCGCTCACGGATATCGGCCGGTATCTTCGCCAGATCCTGGTCCTGCGCGTACAGAACCCTGCACTCGATCGTAAGCGGATACTGGCGGATGCCGGGCGTGCCGATCACTTCAGCTTCCTCCAGCTCCAGGCCGGCTTCCTTTACCTTGTCGATGTTGTAGCCGGACTGTCCTCCAAGGATACGGTTGATCGCGGGATCGATCTTCTCAAGCGGAACACTGATGGTAAACTCACCGGTCTTATCCAGCTGCGGCTTGGTATAGCGGCCCTGGCGCACATAGACATGAAAAGTAGGCTTTCCCCATAAAGTTCCCAGGTGTCCCCATCCGATCACCATGGAATTGAATTTATCCCCGTTGGTGTTAAGCAGGATTCCCTTCGGAAGCATCTTTGTAATAAGGTTGGCATAGTCGGCCACATTGATCTTTTCTTTCATTATTAACTCCTTTTAAAAACCGGACCTTACTGAGCCGCTACCGAATCACTATTGACCGGGAAAGTAAAATACGTATCGGGATAAGGCTCCTCCGCCAGCGTGAAATGCCACCACTCCTCAACAAGCGGCTTAAAGCCGTGGGTTAACATGGCATCGCGCAGGATCATACGGTTTGCATACTGTTCATCCGTGATGCCGGTATAATCGGGATGGCTAAGCTCACCGAAGTAGTCGAAGGAACCGCCCATGTCAACTTCTTGTCTCGTCGTCATATCAAACAGAGTCAGGTCTACCGTGCTGCCGCGGCTGTGTCCGGAATGCTCCGCGATATAACCCTGCGGAAAAAGAACATCCTTCTCCAGTTCCGGATAAAAATACTCTTTCATGCGGGCATCTTCCTCGTCCTGGGCCCAGTTTACGAAATGGGTCACGGCTTTCTGCGGACGGTAGGCATCGTAGATCTTCAGGCGGTAGCCTTTTTCGATCACTTCATCGCTCACTTCCTTCAGGGCTGCGGCAGCTTCCTTTGTCAGTAATGCCAGCGGCTCCTCGTAACCGTCGATCCTGTCCCCGACAAAATTGTAGGTGGAATGATAGCGGATCTCGAGTATGGCATCGGGCACCGCCTCGCTTACAAGCACAAAATCGGAAGCGTCATCCGATAAAGTCACCTCTTCCGCAAAAGCCTGGGCAGTCGAAAAGCAGAGCACTGCTGCAAGACACACTCCTATAAATCCTGTTTTTTTCATTTTTATATTCCTCCTTGATCGTTATCAGGCTTTCACCGCCGAAAAGAATATTGGGGATTCAGCACTACATTCTGTCCTCCGGATACTTCCAGCACCGCTGCATTTATATAGCTGGCCGCTTCGGAAGCCAAAAACACGACCGGTTTGGCAATTTCAACCGGTTCTGCCATTCTTCCGGTCAGATTGTTCAGCATCAATTCCTGCAGGGCTTCTCCGGAAAACGTACTTTTCACCAGCGGTGTAGCCGTATATCCGGGCATCACGGCATTCACCCGGATCCCGTAAGATGCATACTCTCCGGCACTGGTCTTTGTCAGCGCGATGATCCCCGCTTTCATTGAAGCATAAATATTGGATCTTCCGCAGGTGGCTGCTCTGGCAGCCAGCGAGGAGATATTCACGATGCTCCCGCCATTCTCTTTCATATGAAGAAAGGCCGCCTGGCAGCCAAACAAAGCTGATCCGAAACAGGCCCCGACCAGATAATCCAACTCTTCCTGAGTATACAGCTCACCCTTTCGCGCCCTGTTTGTGCCGACATTATTGATCCAGATATCCAGTTGTCCGCTTTCCCCGGCCGCGAGCTCGGCCAGCTCATAGCTGGCTTTCTCTTCTGACAGGTCAAGGGCGTACCCGGTCACTGCTTCCCGTCCCGTTTCCTCTTTCAGACTTTTCACCGCCGTTTTCAGACGCTCCTCATCTCTGGCACAGATCGTCACTTCGGCCCCTTCAAACATCAATTCCTTCGCGACCGCGTAACCGATGCCCATACTGGCCCCGGTAACGACCGCCTTTTTCCCATCCAAATGCAAATTCATTCTTTAAATCCTTTAAATCACTAAATCCGTGCAGTTTCACTTATTCTTCCGTATTCATCCTGTTCTCTTTTTCCTTATCACAGACAATCAGCACATCCGGCTGGACCATAGTGCGGTCGTCACAGTCAAGCTGAACGTCCAGGGGGGCGATATAGACCGTGCACGTACCGTTTCTGTCCATTATGGTGTTTTATTTATTGTTATTGATATTTTTACGGTTTTTTTACCGGTTCTTTTTCTTCTTTTTCAGCAGTGCCAGGACATCAGTCCTGCTTGTCTTTCCCTTCCGGATTCCCAGAATGGAACTCCCGTGCGCCAGCACGGAAAGGACGGACAGCACAGTCCCGATCACCGCAGCTTCCCTGTCCCCTACTGCCAGCATCCAGACCGCAAATGTGATCGGGATGACAGGGCCGCCGATGCAAAGATATTTTGTCGCAAAGACGACCAACATTCCCGCGATATTCGCAGCCAGCCCGGGTAAAAAGGAATACAGGACGATCGCCATGGAAGTGGTCGCAACACCCTTTCCTCCCCGGAAGCGCCTCCAGAACGGGAAATCATGCCCCAGCGTGGCCCCGAGCCCGGCATAGAGAACGACGATCCATCCGGCTTCCGGAAAAAGGGCATGCGAAATCAGGCCGGCCGCGATCACCTTTCCAAGATCGCCCGCCAGCGTAATGATTCCCGGCAAAAATCCGAGTGAAGCCATGATATTCGCCATCCCGGGATTCCCGGTCTCCCCCAGCTGGGAAGCCTTTTTCCCCGCAAATTTAGCGGCTGCCGCCTCGGCGGTCAGAAAACAGCCGAAAGCGTAGCCGATCAGAATACTGATAAATCTCGGATCCTTAAGCGTCTCCAACTTTTCCTCCTTATGCCTGCGGATGTGCTTTCAGCCACTCAATGATATCCAGGCTCTCGTACATCGGCTCGCCGTCGATAAAAAGGCACGGGACCTGGCGTTTGCCGCCGACTTCGATAAGCCGCTTTTCAGCTTCCGCGCTCTCATGGATATCCAGGTAAGTCACGTCCGTCCTGCCCTCCGAATCGATAAAAGCCATGACCTTCCGGCAATACGGACAAGTATTCATTTTAAACAGTTCCAGTTTCATACGTATCTCCTTTCAAACAACTTTTCACTCATCACTCCGGTCAGCGCTGCCCTCCCCGGAGATCTTCTCCATCTCCTCCGCGAACAGCCGCTGAAACTCTTCTTCCTCTTCTTTCACGATCTTCCGGCAGCGGCTCACATCCCCGACTTTCCGGGCACCCAGCCAGACAAGCTGCGAAGCCGCCTTCTCACTTTTGACCGCCGTCTGCGTGTATTCGGGTCCGATCATCAAAAGCCTCAGCGACGCCTCGCGGCTTAAGAACCCGCTGGTGGTGATCCCGAACGTATCGTAGATCGTATCATTGGCAATGGGGCCGGTCACTACATCCGCTTCAAGTCCATCCTGCGCCCGGCGGTTTTTGAAGATATAGTCAAACCAGTCCTGTTCCCGTGAAAACGTGTGGACCGAAAGGCCCGTCAGGTCCAGCTCATACTCATTGATCACGGCTCCCTCCCTGGCCCAGCGGACAGCAAAGTCTCTGTCCGGCGTCAGGTAAAAGCCCTGCCCGAAATCCGCGTTTTTCCGCCCGCGGTAAATGTCCGGTCTTTCGATCTGCCGGTCGCTCGTATGATACAGTTTCATCACTTTATGGTCCTCAGTCTTCGAGTTTCTTGCAGACATCCACCCATCCTGCAAAATCGCAGCTCTTTTCGAGCTCATCGATCGTCAGGCGGACCGCGCTGTGATCCGTCCCGGCCGCCGGATAGACCGTATCGTGCAGCTTCAGGCTCTCATCCAGGAAAACGGTGACTCCCTCATTAACTCCGAACGGGCAGACGCCTCCCACATCGTGGCCGACCAGTTCCTCCACCCGGTCACCCGGGATCATTCTGGCCTTGCAGCCGAAGCGGTCTTTGTATTTTCGGTTGTCGATTCTGGCCAGTCCTTCCGCCAGGATGAGCACAGGCTTATCATCCTGCAAAAAAGAAAGCGTTTTGGCGATCATGCCCGGCTCGCAGCCAAGCGCCTCAGCCGCTTCAGCAACCGTCGCACTGCTGTGTTCGGGAATGATGATATGATCGGCAAAGCCTTTCTTTTCCAGATATGATTTTGCTCTTTCAAGAGACATGATACGAAACCTCCTGTTTTAGTACTTTATTTGATCAAACCGGCCTCTGTTTCACTCCAGTGCGAACCGGCGGCAGAACCCCAGGCCTACGTCATCGCGGCCTGCGAACACTATGCCCTTATGTCCTGCCTTATTCCGGATGTAGCGAATCGCTTTCTCCCTAAGTTCTTTGTCCATTCCGCGGAACGGTTCATCCAGCAGAAGGATATCAGACGGAATGATGCAGGCACGGATCATGACGACCAGCCTGCGTTCGACTTCATCAAGCTCACACACCGGAACAAAAAGTCTGTCGGAAGGCAGGAACTTTGACAGTTCTTCTCCCGCTACTTTTTCGGACAATCTCTCATTCACCATCGCCACGTTCTCTACGGCTGAAAACGGCTCGCAAAGACGGTCCTCCTGAAAGACGACGCCGGCATTGACCGTATCGTACTTGTAGTCTCCCAGCAGGTTCACCGAGCCTTTGTCCGCTTTTTCAAGCCCCAGGATCAGGCGCAGAAGAAGCGTTTTCCCGCTTCCTTCGGGGCCGGTTAAGAGAAAGCAGTCATCCGACCCGATCTCCCAGTTGATGCCCTTTAAGATCTCCTTCCCGGAGAACGATTTCCAAATATCGTGCAGCTGGATCGTCATCGTCCGGTCCCCCCTTTATCATTCTTCGGATTTCCCGAAGCCTTCGTGCTCTTGCCCGCACCGAAGATCCGGGAAAGTCCCGGGGCCTTTGCCGGCAGGATAATATACTTCATGACGGCTTTCTTCGGCACATGAAAAACCTTTGCCATCTCGAGCAGTTTCGGATCCACTTCTCCCATAATAATCTTCCTTTCCCGATGACAGGAGGCGCTCCTGTGTCATCTTATCTCCAGGCAGAGCATCGTCAGGTCATCGAACTGCTCCGCGTCCTTAACAAAATCATCCACCGCCTTGCGAACGCCTTTCAGGATTTCCTGCGGGCTGCTTTCTTTTACCTTGTTAAGCGCCCCGATCTCATCGCTGCTTTTGATCGTATCGGTCAGCCTGCTGCGTGCCTCGGTGTTCTCACGGGCAAAGCGTTCCGCTTCCGATGTGATCTTTTTCAGCGGCCTGATCAGCATTCGCGAACTGAATAAACTCTGAGCAATGATCACAATAATGGTCACGCCGATCAGTACATATAAAGAACCGGAGGCGAACTCTTTCCGGATCAGCCCAAGGACACCTGTCGACGAAAAGATGCACAGCATTCCCTTCATCTGTCCGTCGGACCCTCTCACGGGCATTAATTCTATCATGTAATTATCATCCAGGCCCTGTGCCTTCCCGGCTTCGAGTGAGGCAAGCTCTAAGTCGTACTCATACAGTCTGGAACACCGATCTGCAAAAGCAGGACTGAACATTTCCTTTTTATCGCCCGGTTCTCCGAACAGGTCCTCCATTCCGGGCCTCCTGGCGTGGGCAAAGCAGGTAAACCGGCCGGGATCGGACTCATCAGGGCAAATAATGCTGATCACATCAGCCCTGACATCCTTTCGAATTCCTTCCAGATACTCATCCAGTTCCCGGTTATAATCCGGCTGTCCGAGCCGGTCCGCATCGATCTGCCGGCGGATGATCCGTCCGCTGTGTGTCATTGTCGAAGACAGCAGTACGGACGTTGCGTCATAGATCGACCTGCCCACGGCAAAATTAAGCACAAGCGCAAAAACAAACAGAAGCAGTATGGTAAACAGGATACTCTTTAAAGCGATGCCGGGCTTTATTCTTTGTCATATCTCTCCTCAAAATGATCTGACTCAAGGGAAACATTCTGTGTCAATCTTAACACAAAACCGGTTTACGGTCAGGATATCTTCTGCCGATAAACAGCGGGATTTAAAGTTGCTTTTTTATGCAATATGCATTAAAATGAGGGAGAACTCTATTTTACCAATTGACGAGGTTTACAAAAAGGAGAGGAGTAAACAAAACAACCATGAAAGAGGTGAATGAACTTGGCTGAGAATTACATCCTGGAATGCTCCGGCATCTCCAAAGCCTTCGGCGGTACCCAGGCCCTGAAGGATGTTCAGCTGCGTGTCCGCCCCGGCGAAGTGCACGCCCTCCTCGGTGAGAATGGTGCCGGTAAGTCCACCCTGATGAAGATCGTCATCGGTCTTTACCAGCAGGACAGCGGAACCATGGTCTTCGACGGCAAGCCGTATCAGGCTAAGGGACCGGTCGATGCGATCAAAAGCGGTATTTCCATGATCCATCAGGAGTTGAATCCGGAACCGCATCTTACGATCGCTGAAAGCATTTTCCTTAAAAGGGAAGACACCAACGGCATTTTCCTGAACAAACGCAAGCAGAACGAAAGAACGCAGAAGATCCTGGATGACTTCGGTTTCCCGTATCCGGCTACCACGCTGATCCGTGAACTGAAACTGGCGGATGTTCAGATGGTCGAGATCATTCGTGCCGTCTCCACGAACGCGAAGATGATCATCATGGATGAGCCCACCTCCTCTCTGGACGAGCAGGAGACACAGCATCTTTTCCGTGTTATCCGCGACCTTAAGTCAAAAGGCGTTGCGATCATCTATATCTCCCACCGTATGGCGGAGATCTATGAGATCTGCGATACCGTCTCCGTTTTCAGGGATGGTCACTATATCGGCACCGATGCCCTGAAAAATGTTTCCAATGATGACCTGATCACCATGATGGTCGGCCGCAAGGTGGAGAACCAGTTCCCGAAGGTCGACTGCCCGATCGGCGACGTGGTGTTCAAAGCTGAGCACCTGAGTGGAAAAGGTTTCGAAGACATCAGTTTCGAGGTACACGCAGGTGAGATCCTCGGTTTCTCCGGTCTGGTAGGTTCCGGCCGAAGCGAGACCATGCGTGCCATCTTCGGAATGGATCCGCTTGACTCCGGAAAGATGTATCTGAACGGCAAGGAATTCAACCGCAAACACGCGAGCGACTCCATACGCCAGGGTGTTTGTATGGTCAATGAAGACCGTAAGAATTTCGGCCTTTGCCTGTTCCGTTCCATCCGCGAGAACACTTCTCTCCCAAGCCTTCCCGAACGCCAGAGAGGACTTTTCCTCAATCAGTCAAGGGAAAAGAAAGAAGTGGAAGACGTTTCAAAGACACTGCTTCTGAAAGCGGCCAGTATTGAGCACAATGCCTACTCTCTGTCCGGCGGCAACCAGCAGAAGGTCGTTATCGCAAAATGGATCATGGCAGCGCCCAAGCTGCTGATCATGGACGAGCCGACCCGAGGCGTGGACGTCGGTGCGAAAGCAGAGATCTACTCCCTGATGAGTAAATTCGCCGCGGAAGGCATGGCCATCATCATGGTCTCCTCCGAGCTTCCGGAGATCATGGGCATGAGCGACCGCGTGCTGGTCTACCATGAGGGACATATCAGCGGAGAGTATTACAGAAAAGATATCTTAAGCGGCGAAGTCACTCAGGAGGTTATCCTGAGCAGCGCATTCGGCGTATCATAAGGAGGATAATCACTATGGCTTCTTCACCCAAGACTAAACGGGCGGCTTCCAATCAGGACAGGATCCGTTCCTTACTCGGGCAATATGGTATCGGTATCGTACTGGTCATCATGATGATCGTGATCGCGATCATGGAACCGCGCTTCATGACGCCCGGAAATATCATCAATGTGGCAACACAGATCTCCATCAACGGTCTTCTCTGCTACGGCCTGTGCCTGTGCATCACCACCGGCGGTATCGACCTGACCGTCGGCGCACAGCTTGCTCTTACCAGCTGCATCATCGGCCAGACCATGACCAACATGCAGTGGCCGGCATTCCTTTCGATCCTTGCCGGTGTCGGCGTAGCTACCTTATTCGGTTTCATTGACGGTCTGCTGATCGCCAAGTTCAATATGTTCCCGTTCGTTGTGACCCTTTCCATGCAGCTGGTCATCCGCGGACTTTCGCAGGTCATCACCGGCGGCCGCGCGGTCATGCTGACGAACGCCTGGTTCACAGGGATCTACTCCAACAAGCTTTTCGGCATCCCGATGCCGATCATCATCTTCATTGTTGTGACGATCGTTATGTACCTGATGCTTCACTGGACGAGATTCGGACGCTACATCTTCGCAGTCGGCGGCAACGTCAACGCGGCCATCGCATCCGGTGTCTCCCGCTTCTGGGTCATCGTCGGCGTGTACACCATCTCCGGCGTGCTGGCAGGTCTCGCATCCATGATCTATACCTCGAAGACCGGTTCGGCGCAGTCCAACATCGGTGTCGGTTATGAGACAGACGCCATCGCGGCAGCCGTTCTGGGCGGCACATCATTTGCCGGCGGTATTGCTACCATCCCCGGCTGCGTGCTCGGTATTTTCATCATCGGTCTGATCTACAACGGCATGAACATGATCGGTGTTTCGAGCTACTATCAGTCCATCGTTAAAGGTCTTATTATCATCGGAGCAGTTATGCTTGATATGGTCATGAACCGCAACAAGCACTGATCCCTTGGTATTAGGATATAAATTGGTTTGTTTTGCACACAACACACAACCATTTAAAAATTTAGGAGGTAATCTATGAAAAAGACAGTTCTTATGGGCGTTCTGGGCGCAGCTATGGCCCTGATGATCTGCGGCACCGCACTTGCTGAAGATGCTACTGAAGTCCCTGCTGAGGGCGTTACTTACGAAGCTGATGTAAACGGCGACGGCAAAATCGTACTCGGCTATATCTCCAAAAACTTCACCGATCCGTTCCATGCACCGATCAATGCAAGAGCTGAAGAATATTTTGATCAGGCAGTAAAGGATGGCATCATCGATGAGTGGACAGGCCTTCTTGATGGCGAGACCGATGCTAACAAGCAGATCGACCGTGCCGCTGACTGTATCTCCAAACAGTGCGATATCGTAATCTTCCTGCCTGCTGAAGCAGAAGCTTCCGATCCCGCTCTTGTCCAGATGGCTGATGCAGGCATCCTGGTCATCGAGGTCAACTCCAAATCCGCAAGCTGCGACGAGAAAGCTATCGCTTATGTCGGATCCGATGACGTAGAAGCCGGCAACATGCTTGCTCAGTGGGTCGTTGACAACTGCCCGGACGGCGGAAAATACATCCACTGCAACGGTATCCTTGGCAACTCCGCTCAAATCCAGCGTACCGAAGGTATGCATGCGATCATGGACGAGCATCCCGAGTTCGAGATGGTTGGCGACTTCGATACCAAGTGGGACGGCAACCTTGCTGCTGATGCTGCTTCCGACTCCATGTCCAAATATGGCGACGAGCTGGTTGCTATCATCTGCGATAACGACGGTATGTCCTCCGCTGCACAGAAGATGTGCAACGACAACGGCAGAGAAGACATCATCTGCATCGGCGTTGACGGCGTAGAAGTTCCCCTTCAGATGGTTCAGGACGGCAGCATGAAAGCTACTATCCTTCAGGATGGTGTTGGCCAGATCAATGGTGCGATCTCTATCGTTGAATCCCTTGTAAAAGGCGAAGCTTTCGATCCCGCTCCGGTTATCCCGTTCGTTCTGGTTACTCAGGACAACGTTGCTGACTACATTCAGTAATTAAAAGTTTCAAATTCATCTGTCAAAAGATGTAAGAAACTCATTTGTTGTGTGCGGATATAAATCAGAAAAGGGCTGCCGCTGATGCGGCAGCCCTCTTTTACTCTCCTATAAGGGTGATAGAGGCCGAGCCATGGGGCTCGGCCTCTAATAACTTTCTCATATCCCCCAACGGTTATCGCAGCATCAAGGAAAATCACCCTTCCGTATTATGGAACACGACCCAGTACCTGTCCTTTCCGCCCGGCTCCTCACGGAACATGCTCACCTGATGGCCAAACCATAAGGCGCTCTCTTCCGGTTCCATGCTTCTCATCAAACGCTGTACTGCGTCATAATCCGTATTCTGAGCGGCTTCTTCAAGCATCTGCTGATAAACATCGTTGTCCTCCCCGGACTCTACCCAAAGAACCGAGGAGATCGCTGTAAGAAGGTTAGGGAATAATGAGCCGGCTGCCCACTCGGTCCGCTGTGACTCGTCGAGTTCGAAGGTGTAGACGTAAGCATATACGTCTTTTCCTCCATTCTGACTGACGATATAAAGATCATGGTTCGGGCCTGTATACTTTTCCCATGCCAGCTGCTCGCTCGCAATTCCCTTGCTGTCATAAACAACATAATGATCGGCATCGGGTGCCACATGGGAAAGCACTTCGGAGATCGCGACCTGATGATCGATCAGGAGTCCCTGAAACGGAGTGGTAAAACGGTTGATGGCCTCCGGGAACGGATTGTCGTAAGTAACTGCGGCTTCCGTGGCAGCCTCTGTCACAGGTGCTTCTGTAGCAGCCTCTGTTGCCGCAGCTTCCGTGACAGGCACCTCCGTGGCTGGTTCCGGTACACTCCCCGTACCGGGCTTCGCTGCTCCGCACTCAACGCAGAAGTTTCCGGTGTTTCCTTCATGGCCGTTCTCACAGGTCCATGTCTGTGCAGGTTTTTGAGCTCCGCATTCTATACAGAAATTTCCGGTATTACCTTCGTGCCCGTTTTCACAGGCCCATGCCTCTTCCACCGGCTTTGCCGCTCCGCATTCTACGCAGAAGTTCCCTGTATTCCCTTCATGACCGTTTTCACAGGTCCACGCATACATGGCTTCCGCGCCTGCTGCAATGCTAAAAGCCGTCACCAAAGCAGCTGTCAGAAATATACCTGCTCTTTTCATCGTCTCTCTCCTTTCCCTGAAAATCACCTGAATACCTTCTTTATGTTTCCTTTATTTCCGTAATAGCAGAAGCGCTCCACTTTCTCACGCGCCGTCAGTTTTTCATAGGGGTCCTCCAATCCGTCGATCAACAAGCCCTCAAACAGGTATCCTTTCTCAAAAGAACCGACCTTTCCAAAGATCCCGCCTCCTTGTTTGGTCGCCATATAAAAGGCTTCCGAAAAGTCGATCGGGCGGTTTCCCTCCGGCTCATAGAACCATTTCAGTTTGGACAGCTGCACAGAGCGGGCGACCTGACTGTAAAGGCCGATGTTATGGCCTCCGGCGATATCGCTGCCAAGGCCGAGGTTTATCACTGCTTCCGAAAGGCCGGCTGTGCTCATAATGCCGGCGATCACGTTAACTGTGGCATCCGGACACTGGACGGCGAAGCCGTTATGGTCACGAAGAATGCGGATATCTTCCTCTGACGGGAAGATGAAATGCGCCGCGATCACCGGTCTGTTATCCATCAGTCCCGCGCGCTCATAGATCTGCGTATCGCAGGAGACATCCGGGAAGTCGATCAGAGCCTGGGAGGCCTCCCATTTTGATTCCACCAGGTGAGTCTGCAGACCTGCCTGATATTTACGGGCAAGTGCTCCCAGGCCTTTCATAAGCTCCCGGCTGCAGGTCGGCGCAAAGCGCGGCGTCAGGATGGGCTTTGCCAGCTTGTTGGCGCTGTACTTTTCCAGAAAGGCTTCCGTCTCGCGAAGTGACTGCCCGGTCGTCTCGCAAAGGTAATCCGGGGATGCCTTATCCATATTCACCTTCCCGACAAAAGCACGCATTCCCGCTTCTTCCATGCGTTCCAGAAGGTATCCGGTTGCCTCGGGATGAATGGTGCCAAACACACAGGCGTGAAGCGTACCGTTTGAGATCAGGTCATCCACGAACGCATCATAAACTGCATGAGCAAACTCCGGATCGGCGTACTTCGCCTCAAGCGGAAACGTGTACTTGTTAAGCCAGTCGCTTAACAGCTCATCCATGGCCAGGCCGCGCTGCGGATACTGCGGGGCATGCACGTGAAGATCCGAGAAAGCCGGTATCAGGACGCCCCTTCCGAGTTCTTCGATCGGCGCACCCACGTACTTTTCCGGCAGCTGCTCATAGATCCCTTCGACGATCCCGTCCGACACGATCAGATAACTGTTCTCATAGGCAGCCAGTTCGGCTGCCGATCCTGAATAGACGAAATTTCCGTGAAATACTGTTAACATAGGCACCTCATAGGAGACTGATCAGGACTCAAATTCCTCGCGCAGCTTATCTTCCATCACCTCCAGCGGCGCTTCCTTCCCTGTCCACAGGGTAAAGTTCCTGGCGCCCTGGCAGGCAAGCATTCCAAGCCCGCTGATGGTCTTTGCACCTCGCTTTGCCGCCTCCTGAAGGAAAAGCGTCGATACGGGATTGAACACCACATCCGACACCACCATTTCAGGCGTTATCAAGTCATAATCGATGTCCGGCCTCCACTGAGAATTCGGAGTAAAGCCGATGGGGGTAGCATTGATCAGAATCTCTGTATCCGACGGGATCTTTTCACCCTCATCCCAGTTAAATGCCCTGGCTTTTGCCGGGGTCTCACTCCGGATAAGTCTGGCCAGTTCCTCCGCTCTTTCCGGTGTCCGGTTAATGAGATTGATCTGAGCTGCCCCGGCCAGTGCGCACTCCACAGCGATCGCTCTGGCTGCTCCGCCGGCACCGAGAATGGTGATGATCCGGTCTTCGACCTTTTCTCCCTGACGGCCCAAAGCTTCCACAAAGCCTTTTCCGTCGGTGTTTTCTCCAAACAGAGTCCCGTCTTCCCGGACCACTACGGTGTTGACGGCAC
>JBGUOI010000084.1:0-44148 GCA_045118075.1 Porcincola sp.
CGTGTCTCCGGACTCACGGTTTCCATTGACCGGACTCGCGGTTTCCGCTTCGCCGGAATGGCGGTGTTTTAACACCGGAAAATTCACCTGTCTTCGTGCCGTCAAAAACCCCGTTCTTTATGTAAAACCAGCCGCGTCTGCCGTCAACGCGTCTTGTGAGGCCGGTTCTGTTTTTCCGGAATACGCCGTTTTCAATGTAAAACCAGCCGCCCTTGCCGTCAGCGCGTCTTGTGAGACCGGTTCTGTCTGTCCGGTATTTACCGTTTTCTACATAAAACCAGCCGCTGCGACCGTCAATGCGTTTTGTGATACCGGTTCTTGCCCGGAATGAGCCGTTCTCTACGTAAAACCATCCGCCGCGACCGTCTATACGTCTCGCCATACCGGTTTTTATCCGAAATACACCGTTTTCTACGTAAAACCATCCGCCGCGTCTGTCTGCGCGTCTGGCGAGACCGGTTTTATTTATCTGATATATTCCTTTTTCCACGTAATACCAGGTACCGCGTCCGTCAATGCGTCTGGCAAGTCCCGTAACGGGGCTGAATTTGCCGTTTTTCAGATAGACCCATTTGTTTTTATCCTTGATAATGCCTGAACCGGCAGTGGTTTTTTTCTCCTTCTTTCCGCAGCGGGAACAAGTTCTGATTATTGTACCGGCTTTTGCTCCGGCCTCATTTGATAATGTCCAGTCGGAAAATTTATGACCGAGCTTGGGCAGTGTTCTTGTCTCACGTGCATCGCATCTTATACATACTCGTTCTTCTTTGCCGTTGGCGGTGCAGGTCGCTTCGCTTATCTCGTCCCAGGAATTAAATTCATGCTTATCGGCTTTGGCATAATGCATTGTGGCCTGACTGAGTTTGTCGCCATCCTCTGCATAATAACCCTGCAGCATTCCTGACCATTCGCATTTTGATCCGGCAAAATAGATGTCCTTCAATTTATTGCAGCCGACAAATCCGAGCATATATTCGAGACTATTCGGCAGATATACCGTTTTCAAATTCGGACATTTATAAAAGGCTGTGCTCGCAGAGGTTATTCCTTCCGGAATAGTCGCCGACTCAAGTTTCCCGCACTCGGAAAACAGGTAATCGGTATACGGATCTTTTGAGGCGTCGGCTATGGATACCGATGTCAGATTCGTACAACCGAAGAAAGTAAACTCAAGGCTCGTAGGAGATCCCGGAATAACTGCCTTCTTTAAGGAATGACAATTCATGAATGCGGAATACAGATTATAAGTCCCTTTAGGAAGTGTAATCTCTTCGAGCCCGCTTTCTTCAAACGCATGATCATATAATGTTACGGAGGAGGGAAGATCTACCTTTTTTAACTGGCTGCATGCGAAAAATGTGTTATCTAATCCGATTATTCCGTCAGGAATGGTTACCGCTGCAATCGTTATATTTCCTGAAAAAGTGCCGGATAGTTTCCTGACTTTAATTCCTTCTATGGAGGAGGGCACGGAAACCGATGCGGCTGACCCGTAATACCAAACCAGATTAGCGGAAGTAACACCTTTCTCCGTGTAGGTTTCGTATTCCCAGTCCCCGCTTTTATTGGCAGATACTGTCTGCGCTGCGCCAATCAGGAAAACTGTCAGTAAACACAAGAATAACGGCATGGAATACTGCTTTTTTATTCTGCTCATAGCGGAGCTCCTTTCTTGAATTGTTATATCAGGGACTTATCATTTCTTTGCTATTTATTATATCAATTTTCCCTGTACGTGGTAAGATGATTTCGCCCGCACGGGAAGTCTATTGATCGATTTTGAGAGGATCCTGCAAAAAGTTCAGAGATATATGTGAAAAGCCGGAGGCAGCAGCCCCCGGCTCTTTTTAAACCAAATGGTTTGTTATTGAATTATTCACCCTTTTCGAGTGCAAGCGTCCTTGTGGTCAGGTCGCATACGGAAGAGGGGCCGTAGTACTGGATAGCACCCGGATATGTGAAGGCGGTCTCGACTGACCACTCATCTCTGTGTGCCTCGAAGTATTTGAAGGGCTTGCCGTCAAGCTCTACGAGAGCTTTCTTGATGACCGGCTTGTCCTCGCCGTGCCTTCTTTCCATGTTCATCATCTTGGTGATGGGCATGCCGCCGGCGGTCCATTCCTCAGCGGGTTTGGAGAGATTGGCGATCTTGGAAAGATATCCGTTGTAACCATACTGAATGAGCATGAATGCGTTGTAGCCAAGAGAGTAGCAGTAGTCCGCGTCGAAGTTGGACGGGAATGCGCATCTTCCTTCGTAGCCGAAGAAGTGATGCAGAGCGTTGAACTTGCCGTCGTAGGTGCCGGCTTCATGGCGCTTTTCAAGGTTAGCCTTAACGAGGGCGGAGAAGAGTTTCTCGGACTCGATCAGGGATACCTGTACGTTGCCGTGCGGGTCTCTCTCAAGGAAGAGCTGCTGCTGAATGGCCTGGGGCAGGATGGCGAATACATCCATGGACTCTTTGGTCAGGCCTTTCTCGATGAAGGCATATTTTTCTTCCCAGCTTTCAAGTTCATTGAACTTCGCGGCGTTGGCGCCGGCCAGCAGTTCATTGATCTCGCTGATCAGTACGGAGAATTCGGGAACGAATTCGACCACGCCTTCGGGGATGATGGCAACACCGAAGTTGAGTTTTTTGGCAGCTCTTGCGGCGACGGAATCTGAGATCTGATCGGCGATCTGTGCCAGGGACATTTTCTTTTCGGCTACTTCTTCGGAGATCAGGCAGATGTTCGGCTGTGTCTGCAGGGCGCACTCAAGGGCAACATGGGAAGCGGAGCGTCCCATCACCTTGATGAAGTGCCAGTATTTCTTGGAGGAGTTGCAGTCTCTTTCGATGTTGCCGATCAGCTCGCTGTAGGTCTTGGTAGCGGTATCGAAACCGAAGGAGCACTCGATATCCTCGTTCTTTAAGTCGCCGTCGATGGTCTTCGGGCAGCCGATGACCTGGATGCCGGTCTCTTTGGCAGCAAAGTATTCGGCCAGGACAGCAGCATTGGTGTTGGAATCGTCACCGCCGATGATTACGATCGCGTTGATGCCGTGCTTTTTGCAGACTTCTGCAGCAACAGCAAACTGCTCGGGTTTCTCGAGTTTGGTACGGCCGGATCCGATGATGTCGAAACCGCCGGTGTTGCGGAACTGGTCGATGTATTCATCGTCAAATACCAGGTAATCATCGTCTAAGAGACCGCTGGGGCCGCCCTTGAAACCGTAAAGAACGTTCTCGGGATTGGTGGCCTTAAGGGCATCATACAGACCGCAGACAACGTTGTGTCCGCCGGGGGCCTGTCCGCCGGAGAGGATCACGCCTACGACCTGCTTTTTAGCAGCGGAGGTGTTGGTTCCTTTTACGAAAGTGATCTCATTTTTGCCATAGGTGTTGGGGAAAAGAGCGGCGATCTTTTCCTGGTCTGCTGCACTTGTGGTGGCAGCGCCTTCCTGCACGCTGATTTCGGCGATTCCGCTGCGGAGCATGCCGGGAAGCTTGGGTGTATAGCCAAGGCGTTCTTTCTGAAGTGGTGAAATACTCATATGCTCTCTCCTTTATTAAGAATCTAAAAGTCTATATCATGCTAAAACATTTTGACCGGATTGTAAATACCAAAACACTTTCACTTTACATAAGAAGTGTTTGATTTTATGATGAGTTGGACACTGGTTGGTTTTTATTCCCGGAGACTTGTTTTTATGGCGCTGCGACTTTTTTGGCAGATCCTGTCTTTCTTCATCATGATGGCGATGGGGTTTGCGCTGGTCAAGACTCATCTTTTAAAGAGTGAGGACAGTAAGATCCTGTCTGTCCTTATGTTCTATGTGATCATTCCCTGCACGATCATCCGATCATACCAGATCGATCTGACAAACGAGGTGAAGGCGGGCTTCGGACTGGCTGTCCTGGCGGCCTTTCTCATCCACTTTGCGCTGATCGTGATCGTGACTGTTTTGAAAAGGATCTTTTCGCTGGATGGGGTGGAAGTGGCTTCCATCACCTATTCGAATGCAGGAAACCTGGTCATTCCGCTGCTCACTGCGCTGATGGGGGAGGAGTATGTCATCTACGCGAGCGCTTATATCTGTGTCCAGCTGCTTTTTCTCTGGACGCACGGGCGGATCGAGCTGAGCGGACAGAAGGGGATCGGCCTGAAGGAGATCTTTCTCAACTGGGACCTGATGGCAGCTTTTCTGGGTGCATTCCTGATGTTTGCCAGGATCCGTCTGCCCGGCCCTGTGCAGGATGCCATGGGCGGGATCGCTTCCACCATCGGCCCGGTGAGCCTGATCATGATCGGCATGCTGCTGGCAGGCGTCGATCCCGGTAAGCTGTTCAGGGAAAAGAAGCTTTATCTGACCGTGTTTCTGAAGATGCTGCCGGTGCCGCTGCTTGTCATGGCGGTGCTTAAGGTGCTCAATCTTGCCGCTTTGATTCCGGACGGGAAGACCATCATCTATATCAGTTTTCTGGCGGTGATGACACCCGCGGCGGCGATGGTTACGCAGATTGCGCAGATCTTCGACAACCGGCCGGAGTACGCGAGTGCCATCAACACGCTGACGACGCTCACCTGCATCGTGACCATGCCGCTGCTGACCGCTTTGTATATGCGGTGGATGTGAAGCGAAAGCGTTTTCGAACATTTCGTACGGACATACAAAAATCTTTATTTTCCCTGATTAAAGTAGTAAAATTGAACCGGATGACCATTTTGACAAAAATTATCTATAAGTAGGAGGTTATTATGATCTTTGCATGGATTATCAATCTGTTTTTTGGCGGCCTGGCAGGATGGATCGCAGGTAAGCTGATGAATTCCGACGGCAGTATGCTGCGCAACATTATTCTCGGCCTTGTCGGCGGCGTTGTCGGCAGCATCGTGCTGGGAATCTTCGGCATTCACGGCACCGGCCGCATCGGAGGCACGATCGTCTCAATTGTGGGTGCCTGCATCCTGATTTGGATAAGCAACCGTTTATAAAGTCTGACCGGGAAGGAGCAAAGATATGATCAGTTTTGAGATCAGGAAAGAGGGACTGGCTCATAATATCGCGAAGGCGAAAGAACTGGGCATCATTGTTCCCACCATTGCACAGATGCAGCATCCTGAGACCATCCCCCAGGTGGTGAAGGATAAGCTTAAAAATGTGGGCTTATGGGATGTGGATCCGCTCAACCTTTTCAGAATCACCTGGAAAAACGAACCGGTGGAGAAGGGCGGACTGTTCAATGAGATCCCGAATTATATTGAGTTCCCGTCATCCCTGACGGGAGTTCCGTGCCGGATCGTGGCTATGGTGGGAAAATGGTTCCCGACCGGATGCCATAAGGTCGGCGCTTCTTTCGGCTGTCTTGCCCCCAGGCTGGTCACCGGCCAGTTTGACGTGGATGCGCAGAAGGCAGTCTGGCCTTCGACCGGCAATTACTGCCGCGGCGGCGCTTTTAACTCGAAACTGCTTGGAGCGCAGGGCGTGGCTATCCTTCCGGCCGGAATGAGCCAGGAGCGCTTTGACTGGCTTCACTCCATCGGCGCGGAGGTCATTGCGACTCCCGGTTCCGAGTCCAATGTGAAGGAGATCTTCGACAAGACCAATGAGCTGAAGGCTGATCCGGGCTACATGGTATTCAACCAGTTCGAGGAGATGGGCAATCCGCTCTGGCACTACAATGTGACCGGCAATGCACTGGTCGACCTGTTTGAAGGAATTAAGCAGCCGGGTGACCGCTTCGCGGGAGCCTGCTTTACATCGGGCAGCGCCGGAACGCTCTCAAGCGGCGACCGGATCAAGGAAGTATTCCCGAAGCTCAAGCTTGGTGTCGGGGAAGCACTGCAGTGCCCGACCATCCTTAACAACGGCTTCGGCAGCCACCGGATCGAGGGCATCGGCGACAAGCACATTCCGTGGATCCACAATGTGAAGAATACCGATATGGCGATCGCCATCGACGATGAAGATTCCCAGCGCCTGCTGCGCCTGTTTAACACGCAGGAAGGCTGCGCTTATCTGAAGAATGAACTCGGACTGGATGATGAACTTATTGAGAAGCTCACCTGGCTTGGCATCTCCGGTATCGCCAACCTGCTCTGCTGTATCAAGATGGCGAAATACTACGAGTTCACCGAGCATGATGTGGTCGCAACTGTCCTGACCGACTCCGCCGTGATGTACGGCAGCAGGATCAGGGAACTGGATGAGGCTTACGGCGCTTACAGCACTTTTGAGGCAAAACTGGATCATCAGATCCACATGCTCGGGCAGAAGACCGACAATCTCCTTGAACTTACCTATCAGGAGAGGAAACGTGTGCATAACCTCAAGTACTATACCTGGGTGGAGCAGCAGGGCAAGACGGCTGAAGAGCTCGATGCGCTGTGGTATGACACCGAGGGTACCTGGGATACGGTCCATGCTCAGGCGAAACAGCTTGATGAACTGATCAATGAATTCAATGAGCAGACGGGCGTCCTGAAGCAGCTCGGATAAGCTTGTACAGACCGGCTCCTTTGCAGCCCTGATAAGGCAGCAAAGGAGCCGCACTTGAATTGAGAAGGAGGGAAAACGGATGATGCAGCATGTGACCGGGGCTAAGTGTATCTCATGCGGCAAGGTATGGGACGCACTTCCCGATATTACGGTCTGCCCTTCCTGCGGGGGACTTCTGGATATCACCTATGATTATCCCCTGATCAGGAGTCAGATCAGCCGCGAGAAGATGGCGCAGCGCCATGAGCCGTCCATGTGGCGGTACAGGGAATACCTTCCCGTGGAGGGAACGTTCTCGAGGCCGGCGCTTCGCGTGGGCATGTCCCCGTTCTATGAGGCGGACCGTCTGGCGGGCGTTCTGGGTGTGCGCAAACTCTATGTCAAAGATGACGGTGTTAATCCTACCGCCAGCTTAAAAGACCGCGCTTCCGCGATGGCGGTCGTGAAGGCTTCGGAAGCCGGAGCATCGATCATTGCCTGCTCATCGACGGGAAATGCGGCCTCTTCACTGGCAGGGAACGCAGCGGCGGCCGGATTTCCGACTTATATCTTCGTTCCCGAGAGAGCGCCAAAAGGAAAAGTCTCTCAGCTGATGATCTTCGGCGCCCACGTGATCAGTGTAAAGGGAAGCTATGAAGACACGTTCCGCCTCTCACAGCAGGCGATCGAACATTTTGGCTGGTACAACCGCAACGCAGCCATCAATCCGTTCCTGATGGAAGGAAAGAAAACGGTGGCACTGGAGATCGCCGAACAGCTTAACTGGGAGATGACCGATTACGTGGCGCTCTCGGTTGGTGACGGCTGCACTATCGCCGGCGTCTGGAAGGGCTTCAAAGACCTCTACGAGACGGGCATGATCGACCGCCTGCCCAGGCTGATCAGCGTGCAGGCTGCCGGATGCTGTCCGTTAAACCGCGCCATTATGCAGGGAACCGACTGGGAGCCCATGGAGGAGAACACGCTGGCTGACTCGATTGCAGTGGGCGTGCCCCGTAATGCGGATAAAGCCCTGAACGCGATTCGCGAATCGAACGGTGTGCCGGTCAATGTCACAGATGAGGAGATCCTCGCCGCGGCAAAACTGCTCGGAACCACTACCGGTGTCTTCGGCGAGCCGGCCGGTGTGACCGGGACCGCGGGCGTGAAGAAAGCGCTGGAGGAAGGGCTGATCAGCCCGGACAGCTCCATAGTCAGCATCGTGACCGGAAACGGCCTGAAGGATACCCCGAACGCGATCAAGGCGGCCGGGGAGCCGGTGAAGATCGATCCGGACATGGATCAGCTGCTGGCTGTGATGGAGAAGCTGTGACATGAACAAATCGGTTATTTTCGATATGGACGGCGTTCTGCTGGATACTGAGAGGATATATCAGCATTTCTGGCATATTGCGGCGGGGGATTTCGGTGTTGACCTCACTGATGAGAGAGCACTGAGTCTCCGGAGCCTGGATGGTAAACTGGCTTCCGAAAAGTTCGAAGAGTGGTTTGGGGACGCCGGTTTGTATGTACGGATGCGGGAACATCGGAAAGAGATGATGAATGCTTATCTGGAAGCTCATCCGGCTGTGGCGAAGCCCGGCGTACGCGAAACCATCGGTTTTCTGTCTGAACGCGGCATCCAGTATGCCATCGCCACTGCGACGAATGAGGTCAGGGCAAGAGAGTGCCTTGAGATGGCCGGTATATCTGATCTTTTCGATGTGATCATCTCGGCCAAGTCACTTCCCAGGGGGAAGCCTTATCCGGACGTCTACCAGAACGCCTGCGCGGCAATCGGGAGAGAGTGCGGCGACTGCTTCGCCGTCGAAGACTCGCCCAATGGCCTGTTGAGTGCAAGGCGCGCGGGATGCATTACCGTGTTCGTGCCGGACATGACTCCGTACAGTGAGGAATTGGCGGACCGCACGGATTATGCGCTGGAGAGGCTGACTGATTTGTGCGGGATTATATAAGCTGGATTATAAAAAGTTGGGGCGGCCGCTTTTGCGGCCGCCCCATTAATGCGATGTAGTGTTATAAAAGTGTAATTCCTGCCTGCGCACATTCGCGCCATGTTTTCTCATCCCATACGCTGGCCTGGACTTCGCCGATGTGGGCGCTGCCAAGGAGCAGCATGCACAGGCGGCTCTGGCCGATGCCGCCGCCGATGGTGAGCGGAAGCTCGCCGGCGAGCAGGGCTTTGTGGAAGGGCAGGGTGCGGCGGTCGTCGCAGCCTGCTTCTTTAAGCTGGCGGTCGAGGGACTCGGGGGTGACACGGATGCCCATGCTGCTGAGCTCGTAGCTGCACGAGAGGGTGTCGTTCCAGAACAGGATGTCTCCGTTCAGATCCCAGTCATCGTAGTCCGGTGCACGGCCGTCATGCGGAATGCCGCTGTTTAGCTTCCGGCCGATCTTCATCAGGAAAGTGGTGCCGTGCTCTTTAACGAAGGCGTTCTCTCTTTCCTTGGGAGTCAGATCCGGATAGAGGTCTTCCAGTTCCTGGGTGGTGATGAAGGTCACCTCGGGAGAGTGCATCGGGAATTTCTGAAGCTGCGGGAAGGTGGCACGCATCCTCATCTCGGTGGCACAGATGGCGGAGACGATGGAGTTGACTGTCGCTTTGAGGTAATCGATGGTACGGTCTTCCTCCGTGATCACTTTCTCCCAGTCCCACTGGTCTACGTAGACTGAGTGGAGGTTGTCTGTCTCTTCATCGCGGCGGATGGCGTTCATATCGCAGTAAAGGCCTTTTCCCACGTGGAAGTCATAGTCTTTGAGGGCTTTGCGTTTCCACTTGGCCAGTGACTGGACTACCTGGGCTTCGCATCCGCCGTCCTTAAGATCGAAGGAGACTTTGCGCTCGATGCCGTTAAGGTCGTCGTTCAGACCGGAGCCGGCCTCGACGAAGAGAGGCGCGGATACGCGGTGAAGGTTAAGGCTCGCGCACAGGGTGTCGGCAAACAGCCGTTTGATCGTGCCGATAGCACGCTGGGTATCATAGAGGGAGAGGGCGGGTTTGTAACCTGCCGGAATAATGACCTGACTCATATTGACCTGCTTTCTGAAACTGGCCGCCAACGCGGCTTTTTCGCAATAACGTTTGAATTATCACATACTTTACCTTAGTTGTAAAGCTTGTGTTCCCGAAAGATGAGTGATAAAATAGATTGACTGTTTTTTAATACTTCATAAGGAAAGGGAGATCCCGGAATGAAAAAAACTTATCGCAGACTGCTCACGCTGCTTGTCGTGATCGCAGCGGCCGCAGCTATGAGTTTTGGTGCGTATGCCGCCAAAGAAGGCTGGAATAAGTCGGGCGGAAAGATTTATTATTACGCGGCGACGGATAAGGGCACCGAGAAACTGACGGGTTTAAAGAAGATCGGAAAGTTTTTCTATTTCTTTAACTCGGCAGGTGAACTGCAGACCGGCTGGCAGGGAATCCGTTATTTTATCCCCGATGGTGATCTGGGTAAGATCGGTATCATGTATATCGGGTTCAAGCGGATCGGCACGGATTATTTCTTCTTCGAGGATAACGGACGTGTCTTTACGGGCGGCCTGAAGAAAGTGGGTGATTATTCTTACTTCTTCCAGAAAACCGGCAAAATCGGTGTCCGCGGCGCGGCCATTCAGAACCGGTGGGTCAAGGAGAACGGCGTCCTGCGCTATTTCGGCAGGTACGGCCGGATGTGGACCGATAAGTGGATAAAGAACACCTACTATGTTGACAGCGAAGGAAAGCTGCTGACCAACACCATCACACCGGACGGATACCTGGTCGGCAAAGGCGGCAAGAAAGTCGGAAACACCCGTGTCAGAGGGTGGGTCAAGATCAATGATAAATATTACACCTGGAGCGCAAGGCTCAAGGGCGTCGTCAAGAGCTCATGGGTGAAATCCGGCGGCGAAAAGTTCTATGTGGATGAGACAGGCGCGAGAGTGAGCGGCCTTTACCACATCGGAAATGCGATCTATTATTTCGATCCGGAGACAGGCGCCATGCATACCGGCGTGCTGCATAACGGTACCAGGAGCTTCTATTTCGATCCGCGCACCGGACAGCTGCTGACGAACGGCAGCAAGGACGGTTATACGGCCAACAGCAGGGGCATCGTTACCAAGTTCCCGCCGATCAAGATATTGGTGGATGCAGGCCACGGCCAGGGCGATCCCGGTGCGGTCTCCCCGCTCGGGCAGGAGTCCAATTATACCAGGGAGTTTGCGAAGATTCTTTACAACAAGCTGATGCTGACTTCCAATGTCAGTGTCGAGTATCTTAAGAACGGCAGCAAGGACTACGACCTGTACCAGCGCAATTCCTCCACACTGAAAGGAATCAGTATCCGAGGAACGGGCGTCAATAAGAAGGCAGTCCTCAATGTCATGAAAAAGAGCAGTAATATCCCGGATCTTTCCCAGTATGATTACGTGATCGAGGTCCACTTCAATGCTACCGGCTATTCCAACAAGGATTACGGCGGAAACGGTGCTTACAAGGGCTTCATGATCTACGTCAACCACTACAAGTCTTATGCGGACAAAGCTGTTGACAGGGCTATGCTCCAGGCGATCAAGGGAACCGGCTTCAAAATCCTGAATACCAATCCGACTACTTCGACCGGGCTGTTCAATGCCAGGGTCTGCCAGGAGATCGGGGTCAACTATTCCCTCATCGAGACAGCCTTTATCGATGACGCGGATGATATGAAATTCTACAAAAAGAACAAAGAAAAGATGGCTGAGGCACTTGCCAAGGCGATACGCCAGCATATCACCAAATAATCGTGCAAAAAGGTGCGGATGCGGGTACGGTTCGTTGACAAAACCCGGGTGTATTGCTAGAATATCGGACGTATGCAGTATCGCTATCATTAGAGAAATGGGGATATCATTATTATGAGGATGGTCTTATCGCTTCTTGTGGAAAACACCTCCGGTGTACTCAGCCGCGTTGCCGGCCTGTTCAGCCGCAGAGGATACAACATTACCAGTCTGACGGTCGGAGAGACCGCGGATCCTGCTTATTCCAGGATGACCGTGGTTGCGGAAGGCGACGAGCAGATCCTCGAGCAGATCAAAAAGCAGCTGGGCAAGCTGATCGATGTGCTGGATATCCGTACGCTTGAACCGGAAGAGTCCGTAAACAGGGAGCTGATCCTTGTGAAGGTCAGGGTGGCGGATGATCAGCGCCAGGATGTGATCACCATGGCGAATGTCTTCCGCGGCGCGATCGTGGACGTCGGTACGGATTCGCTGATGATCGAACTGACCGGACAGCAAAGCAAGCTGGATGCATTCATCCGGCTGATCAAGAACTATGAGATTCTGGAGCTGGCCAGGACCGGGATCACCGGACTGGGAAGAGGCTCCGACGATGTGCGTTACCTTTGAGTAACGGGAAGTGAGGTTTATCATGTCAGCAAAAATCTATTATCAGGAAGACTGTGACCTTTCCTATCTGGAGGGAAAGACGATCGCCATCATCGGCTACGGCAGCCAGGGACATGCCCATGCGCTGAACCTGAAGGAATCGGGATGTCATGTTATCATCGGCCTTTACGAAGGTTCCCGTTCCTGGAACAGGGCTGTTGAACAGGGATTTGAAGTGTTCACGGCAGCAGAAGCAGCCAAGAAGGCAGACGTCATCATGATCCTGATCAATGATGAGAAACAGGCGGCTATGTACAAGCAGGACATCGAGCCCAACCTCGAAGAGGGAAATATGCTGATGTTCGCTCACGGCTTCAACATTCATTTCGGCTGCATCGTACCGCCCAAGTTTGTTGACGTTACCATGATCGCTCCGAAGGCTCCCGGCCATACGGTAAGAAGCGAATACCAGGCCGGCAAGGGAACTCCCTGCCTGGTAGCGGTTCACCAGGATGCCACCGGCAAAGCTCTTGAGAAAGCACTCGCTTATGGTCTTGCGATCGGCGGAGCCCGTGCAGGCCTTCTTGAGACCACTTTCCGCACCGAGACCGAAACGGATCTTTTCGGTGAGCAGGCTGTCCTCTGCGGCGGCGTATGCGCGCTGATGCAGGCCGGTTTCGAGACGCTGACCGAAGCGGGTTACGATCCCAGGAACGCTTACTTTGAGTGCATCCATGAGATGAAACTGATCGTCGACCTGATCTACCAGTCCGGTTTTGCGGGAATGAGATATTCTATTTCCAATACGGCTGAGTACGGCGATTATGTCACCGGTCCGAAGATCATCACTGAAGAGACCAAGAAGACCATGAAGAAGATCCTCGCGGATATCCAGGACGGATCATTCGCCAAAGAATTCCTGCTGGATATGTCTTCCGCAGGCGGACAGGTCCACTTTAAGGCGATGCGCCGCAAAGCGGCTGAACATCCCGCCGAGATCGTGGGTGAAGAGATCCGCAAGCTTTACAGCTGGAACGGCGAGGAGAAGCTGATCAATAACTGACCGGACTGATTGGCAAAGACCTGATCCGGGCTGCCTGCACTTAGTGTGCGGACGGCCCGGGTCTTTTCGCACACGAGGAATCGATCATGAGCATGACGATGACACAGAAGATCCTGGCAGCGGCTTCCGGACTCGAAAGCGTTTCGCCGGGGGAACTGATCTGGACGGACCTGGATCTGGTGCTGGGGAATGACATTACTTCTCCCGTGGCTATCCGTGAAATGGAACGGATGGGAGGGAGAGAAGTATTCGACCGGGATAAGATCGCACTGGTCCTGGACCACTTTGTCCCGAACAAGGATATCAAGTCGGCCGCGAATTGCAGCTGTGTCAGGGAATTTGCGCGTGAATGCGATATCACCCATTTCTATGACGTGGGACAGATGGGAATTGAGCATGCGCTGCTCCCTGAAAAAGGACTCATTGCGGCGGGTGATGTGATCATCGGCGCCGATTCTCATACCTGCACCTACGGAGCGCTTGGCGCGTTCGCGACGGGGGTGGGGAGTACGGATATGGCCGCCGGTATGGCTACCGGAAAGGCCTGGTTCAAGGTGCCTTCTGCGGTAAGATTTGTCCTGAAAGGATCGCTGCCGCCTTTCGTATGCGGCAAGGACCTGATTCTTTCCATCATCGACATGATCGGTGTGGAAGGGGCTCGTTACCGTTCCATGGAGTTTACGGGACCGGGAGTCGCTTCTTTAGAAATGGATGACCGATTCACTATTGCCAATATGGCGGTGGAAGCGGGAGCGAAAAACGGCATCTTCCCGGTGGATGAGAAGACGATCACCTACATGAAAGATCACGGAGTAAGTGACTGGAAGATCTTTGAGGCGGATGAGGATGCCTGCTGGGATGAAACGTATACCATCGACCTGTCGGAGCTTGAGCCGATGACGGCATTTCCGCACCTGCCTTCAAATACCAGGCCGGTGAGAGAAGCCGGAGATATAAAGATCGACCAGGTCGTGATCGGATCGTGCACAAACGGGCGTATCAGTGACCTGCGCATGGCCGCAAGGATAATGGAAGGGCATCGCGTGAATCCTCATGTGCGCTGCATCGTGATTCCGGCCACCCAGCAGATCTATCTGCAGGCCATGGAAGAGGGTCTGATACGGATCTTTATCGAGGCCGGTGCGATCGTCTCTACCCCGACATGCGGGCCATGTCTTGGCGGATATATGGGTGTTCTCGACAAAGGAGAAAGCTGCGTGTCGACGACCAACCGGAATTTTGTGGGCAGGATGGGACATCCCGAATCGAAAGTCTATCTGGCCGGGCCTGCGGTGGCGGCGGCGAGTGCCGTGACCGGAATGATCAGCGGACCGGAGGAGGTTTTAAGACCCGGAAAGGAGATGAGACGATGAAAGTCTCGGGAAGAGTTTTCAAGTACGGGGACAACGTCGATACGGATGTGATCATCCCGGCGCGCCACCTGAATATCTCCGATCCGGCGCAGCTGGCGGAGCACTGCATGGAAGATATTGATGAGACGTTTGCGCAGAGTGTGCGTAAAGGGGATATCATCGTTGCCGGCAGCAATTTCGGCTGCGGCTCTTCGAGAGAACATGCACCGATCGCGATCAAGGCAAGCGGGATCAGCTGTGTGATCGCTGCTTCCTTCGCGAGAATCTTCTACCGAAACGCCATCAATATCGGGCTGCCGATCATTGAATGTGAGCAGGCGGCTTCCCGGATCGGTGCGGGAGAGCAGGTGGAAGTGGATTTTGATACCGGGGTGATCCGCAGCGTAAGCACCGGAGAGGTCTTTAAAGGACAGGCATTCCCGGCATTTATGCAGGAGATCATGTCCGCGGGAGGACTGATCCCTTATATCAACCGGAAGAAATGAGATAAAAGGATAAGACATGGCAAAAATCGTGGAAATGCTCCGGCCTGTAAGACCGGAGAGGCAGGAGAAGGAAAGTCTGCTTAAGCAGATCGGTCAGCAGAGGGATTATTACGACTATAATCTACTGGCCTGCGTCATCCTGCTCACCTGCTTCGGACTGGTAATGCTTTACTCCACCAGTGCATACGAAGCTTCCGTCAATTATAATAATGACATGTTCTTCTTCGGAAAACAGGCCCTGATCAGTGCGGTCTCCCTGGTGGCGATGATCATCGGTTCTCAGATCGATTATCATCTGTACATCGGTTACTCGGGACTGCTCTACGTCTTTTCCATGTTTTTGCTGGTCGTGACAAGGTTTATCGGTACCGAGGTCAACGGCGCAAGGCGCTGGCTGCGTTTCGGTCCGCTTTCTTTCCAGCCTGCCGAGCTGGCCAAGCTGGCCGTCATTTTGTTCCTGTCATGGCTGATCAGCCAGGGAAACGGCGTGATGAAGGGGTGGAAGGAACCTGTTCGCATCGGCTTTTTCGGGTTTATCGCAGCTTTCTTTACATTCTTCTTTACCAAAAACCTGAGCACGGCGGTGATCATCGCCGGCATCAGCTTTTTCCTGCTGTTCCTGGTTCATAAGGATTACCGGCCGTTCATCGCGATCATGGGTGTCGGCGTGATCATGGTAGTCTTGTTCATCATGATCGCGGTCCCGCGGATCACAACTCAGACATCCGATTTCCGACTCAGGCGAATCATGGTCTGGATCGACCCCGAAGCCTATCCCGATGAGGGCGGATACCAGGTCATGCAGGGACTGTATGCTATCGGATCGGGCGGTTTCTTCGGCAAGGGACTGGGCAACTCGGCCCAGAAGCTCGGAGCCGTGCCCGAGGCGCAGAACGACATGATCTTTTCGATCATCTGTGAGGAGCTAGGCGTGTTCGGTGCCATCATGGTAGTGCTGCTTTTCGCCTTTCTTCTCTACCGGCTGCTGTTTATTGCCAGGAATGCCCCAGACCTTTTAGGGGCCCTGATCGCCAGCGGGATATTCATTCATATTTCGCTGCAGGTCCTTCTTAACATCGCAGTCGTGATCAACCTGATCCCCACAACGGGAATCACCCTCCCGTTTGTCAGTTACGGGGGATCGTCCATCATGTTCCTGATGGCGGAAATGATGACAGCGTTGAGTATTTCCAGACAGATCTCGCTCAAGTGAGCGAAATTAAATAAAGCGCGCCTGCCGCGCAAAAACAAAGAGGTAATGGATATGACAGAAGTAAGAACCAGATTTGCGCCCAGTCCCACCGGCAGAATGCATGTGGGCAACCTTCGGACAGCTCTGTATGCGTACCTGATCGCTAAGCATGCAGGCGGAACTTTCATGCTCCGCATTGAGGATACGGACCAGGAACGCCAGGTGGAAGGAGCCGTGGATATCATCAACCGGACCCTCGAGATGACGGGCCTGGAGTACGATGAGGGACCCGACAAGGACGGCGGGTACGGTCCTTATGTCCAGAGTGAACGCAAAGCGTCCGGCATCTATATGAAATATGCGAAGGAACTGGTCGAAAAGGGAGAGGCTTATTACTGCTTCTGCACGAAGGAGAGACTGGAGAGCCTGCGCACTCAGGCCGGCGATAAGGAGATCGTTGTCTACGACAAACACTGTCTTTCCCTTTCAAAGGAAGAGATCGAGGAGAACCTGGCAAAGGGTGTTCCCTACGTGATCAGGCAGAATGTTCCCAGGGAAGGGACAACAAAATTCGTGGATGAGATCTACGGCGAGATCGAGGTTCCGAACGCAGAGCTGGATGATATGATCCTGATCAAGTCAGACGGCTATCCCACCTACAATTTCGCGAACGTGGTGGACGACCATACTATGGGGATCACTCATGTGGTCCGCGGCAATGAGTACCTGTCCTCGGCTCCGAAATACAACCGGCTGTACGAAGCTTTCGGATGGGAAGTTCCGGTTTATATCCACTGCCCGCTGATCACAGACGAGAATCACCAGAAACTGAGCAAGCGCAGCGGCCATTCCTCCTTTGAAGACCTGATCGACCAGGGCTTTGTCAGGGAAGCCGTGGTGAACTATGTAGCGCTGCTTGGATGGAGCCCGGAAGAAAACCGCGAGATCTTCTCCTTAGAGGAGCTGGTCAAAGCGTTTGATTACAGGCATATCAGCAAGTCTCCTGCCGTATTCGACGTGCAGAAGCTTCGCTGGATGAACGGTGAATACCTGAAGGCGATGGACGAGGAGAAATTTGCCGAAATGGCGAAGCCGTGGATCCTTCAGGCAATCACAAAGCCGCTTGACCTTGACCGGATCGCCAAAATGGTCAAGACCAGGATCGAAGTATTCCCGGATATCCCGCCGATGATCGATTTCTTTGAGGCGCTTCCGGATTATGACATCTCCCTTTTCACGAATAAAAAGTGGAAAACGGACAGCGAAAAGTCGCTGACGGTCCTGGAGGGAATGGCAGATACTCTGGAGAATGCCGAAAGCTTCGACAATGATTCGCTGTATGAACTTGTCCAGGCATACGCTCAGGAACAGGGATATAAGACTGGTTTCGTGATCTGGCCTCTTCGCATTGCCCTCTCGGGCAAGGCGGTGACTCCTGCCGGTGCCACGGAGATCATGGAAGTACTCGGAAAAGAGGAATCGGTTGCAAGAATCAGGAAAGCTATCGAAATGCTTAAGCAGTCATAATGGTGAGTCGGGACTGACTCCCTCACAGACCGCTGCCGTCACGTGCGGCAGCGGTCCTGTTTTAGTGCTGGCCGGTCCGGGATCGGGCAAGACCACCGTGATTACACATCGGATCCTTCACCTCATCGAAGAGAGGAATGTCGATCCGGCGCGCATTCTGGTGATCACTTTTTCCAGGGCGGCCGCCGTTGAAATGAAAACTCGTTTTGAGACAATGTGCCGGGGACAACACAAAGGGGTGATCTTCGGTACTTTTCATGCTGTCTTTTTCCAGATCCTTCGGATGGAGACCGGGATCGGCAAAGGAAGCGTGCTGACCGGAAAAGAAAGACTGGACCTGATCACGCGCCTTGCCGGTGTTCTTCGGCCGGATCGTGAGGAGGACGAGGAGGCTGCGGCGGCCATTGCCGGAGAGATCAGCCTGGTCAAAAATGAGCGGATCGATATTGATTATTATTACAGTACGTCCTGTCCCGAGGACCTGTTCCGCTCACTTTACCGCGCTTATGAAAAAGAACTGGCAGTCAGCGGCCGGATCGATTTTGATGATATGCCGCTTAAAGTGGCCGCGCTGTTCAGGGATGATCCCCGCGCGCTCGAGCGCTGGAGAAGGCAGTTTGACTGGCTGCTTGTCGATGAATTCCAGGACATCAATGCGATCCAGTTCGATATCGTAAAAATGCTCGCCCTTCCGAAGAACAATCTGTTTGCGGTCGGGGATGACGATCAGTCAATCTATCGGTTCCGCGGCGCAAAGCCTGAGATCATGCTCGGCTTTGAGAAGGATTATCCGAATCTTCAAAAGATCACGCTCGAAGAAAACTTCCGATCCGGCGCAGCGATCGTTGAGAAAGCACAGGTCGTTATTCGCGAGAACACCCGCCGGTTTGACAAGAGGATCATCTGTGCGGCTTTGGAGACCGGGGATGAAAGTGTGCCGGGCGAGAGCGCAGATAATGGCAGATCAAAGGCCGGCAGCGTGGAGGCTGGCAGATCAAGAGCCGGCAGCGTGGAGATCCTCAGTCTTCCTGACCCGGAGGCAGAGAGCCTGTACCTGGTGAAACTGCTCAGGGAAGCATCGGATGCAGGAAGGGATATCACAAAAACCGCGCTGCTTGTACGGACCAATCTTCAGACAGCTTATTACGCACAGCAGCTGATGGAAATGCACATTCCGTTCACGCTTCGCGATACGCCGCTGTGCCTCTATGACCACTGGATCTGTGATGACCTGCGCGCTTACCTTCGGTTGGCGGGAAACGAGAAGATGAGAAAAGACCTGCTGCGTGTCATGAACCGGCCGAACCGGTATCTGAGCAGGCATGCCCTCGATACGGAGAAAGTCTCCTTCGACCGTCTCGAGGACTTCTATGAAGACCGCCCCTGGATGCGGGAGCGAATATGGAATCTCAGGGAGGATCTGGAACGGATCGGCAGCCTGCCTCCGTATGCCGCCATCAACTATATCCGGAAGGGCATCGGTTATGATGCCTTCCTGGAAGAATATGCTCGGCAGCGCCGAATTAAAGAACAGGACCTGATGACGATGGCGGACGAACTTCAGGAGAGCGCCGCGCGTGTGCCCAGCCTTGCCGTTTGGGAAGAAAAAATGGATCAGTGGCGGAAAAAGCTCCGTGAAAAACCGGGCATCGGAACGTCCGGGCAGGAGATGGAAGAAGGTATTGTGATCACCACACTTCACGGCGCCAAGGGACTTGAATTTGACGAGGTCTTCCTGCCCGATGTCAATGAGGATACCATCCCCTATCGGAAGGCAAGGCTCGAAGCGGATATAGAAGAAGAACGACGCCTCTTCTACGTCGGAATGACCCGCGCAAAAAGGCGTCTGCATATCTGGTATGTAAAAAAACGGTACGGGAGAGACCAGTATCCGTCGAGGTTTTTGAAACCGCTGATCAAGTGAGCTTGTTTTGAGAGAGGCGCGAAGACTTTGGCCGGGAGTGGAAACTTTGACCCGGGCGCGGATGGGGCGTAAGGCAGTGGGCCGAAATGGCCGCGGAAAGGGACCTGGCGGGCCGGGAAAGAACTTGTTTTGACCCGGGCGTGGAGACAGGTTAAAGCGTTGAGCTGAGATGGCCGCGGAAAGGGACCTGGCGGACCGAGAAAATAAATAAAAAAGGTGAGCAGGATCACTCCTGCTCACCGTCAAGTTCTTCAAGCTCTTCAGCGTCTACCAACTCATCAAATTCCTGGCTGTCGAGCCATTCATCAAATGCGTCGGAAGCGATGTCATACTCTTCATCACTCTCGATGTTATCCATGACGATCTCACCATCTTTTTCACTGCAGCGGTACAGGAATACCTCACCGTCTTTGTTTTCGCCATCCTCATCAAGCGGAAGGAGTGCAATATACTGTCTTCCATTAGGTGCATCATAGATGGAAAGAACAATGCAGTCAAATTCTGTTCCATCATCTAACTCGATCGTGACCATATCCGGTTCCAGATCTAATTCTTCATCGTTATTGAATTCTGTGATATCTGCCATAATTAAATCCTCATTTATTTTTTCGAAATCAAAAAGTCTCTACCGGTTCAATATACCAGTTTCTGTGAATAAAAACAACTCAGTTAGAACTTGTTTTTACCCTAGTCGCGGATTGAGCACAGGGCGGAGGGGGAAAACAGGCGCGGAAAAGGACCGCAGGCCCCAGAAATAACTTGTTTTTACCCCAGTCGCGGATTGAGCACAGGGCGGTGGGGCGAAACAGGCGCGGAAAAGGACCGCAGGCCCCAGAAATAACTTGCTTTACCCCAGCCGCGGAGACAGAAAAAGGCGGTGGGGGAAAACAGGCGCGGAAAAGGACTACAGGCCCCAGAAATAACTTGCTTTTACCCCAGCCGCGGAGACGGAGTTGGGCGGTGGGGGAAAACAGGCGCGGAAAAGGACCGCCGGCCCCAGAAATAACTTGTTTTTGCCCCAGGCGCGAAGACGGAAAAAGGCGATGGGGGAAAACAGGCGCGGAGACAGTGTAGGGCGGCAGCTGATCTTCCTTACGAAAATCTGTAAATATTTTTTGAATAATTGATTTGTTGCACCAAAACAACCGAAAAATGCTATACTATTCATGTATTTGTTTTGATTGGCGAGGTGAACTGCAATGAAACTTATCTCTTGGAATGTGAACGGGCTGCGGGCTTGTATGCAGAAGGGCTTCCTGGACTGGTTCAATACTTCCGATGCTGATATCTTCTGTATTCAGGAGAGCAAGCTGCAGGAAGGCCAGGTCGAGCTGGATCTTCCCGGTTATGAGCAGTATTGGAACTGCGCCGAGAAAAAAGGGTATTCCGGGACGGCCGTCTTTACACGGGTAAAACCGCTGCAGGTCACCTATGGTATTGGAATTGAGGAACATGACCACGAAGGGCGTGTGATCACGCTCGAGTTTGAGGACTTTTTTCTCGTAAACTGCTATACGCCTAATTCCAGGAATGAACTGGTAAGACTGGATTACCGAATGCAGTGGGAGGACGATTTCAGGGAGTATCTTTGCCGGCTGGCGGAGAAAAAAGGGGTCGTGCTGTGCGGGGACCTGAATGTGGCGCATGAGGAGATCGACCTGAAAAACCCGAAGACAAACCGCCGAAATGCGGGGTTTACCGATGAGGAGCGAGAGAAGATGACCAGGCTTCTCGACGCCGGGTTTATCGATACCTGGCGGTATTTTGAGCCTGAGACGGAAGGAATCTACAGCTGGTGGTCCTATCGTTTCCGGGCAAGAGAGAAGAATGCCGGGTGGCGTATCGATTATTTCTGTGTCTCGAAGGATCTGGAAGCGAAACTCGAGAGTGCTGCGATTCATACAGAAGTATTCGGTTCCGACCATTGCCCGGTGGAACTGGTCTTGAAAGATATCGGATAAGGAGGCAGTTTTGAAAGCCGTGAAGAAGGATAAGATCGTACAAAAGAGCAGGGACCTTTCAGGAACGGTCACTTTCACCTGCAGCGCCGACAGCAGCTCTAAGGTCAGTCTGGTTCTCTATGACGGAAAAGACGGAGAGATATTAACAGAGCATGAGATGAGCCCGGATCCGTTTCTTGGAAGTGTCCGGAAACTGACGCTAGATGGTATTGACCGGGAAAAGACTTTCTATAACTTCCGGATCGACGGAGAAGTAGTGCCCGATCCGGCGGCCGGGAGAATTACGGGACGCGGAGAATTCGGATGCATGGAGCCCAGGAAAGAGCACCAGATCCGCTGCGGGTTTGCGGCGGAGTCCTTCGACTGGGGCGGCGACCGGCCGCTTCGCCTTCCGGAGAGAGAGCTGGTATCTTATGGCCTGCATGTGCGGGGATTTACGAAAAGCAGCAGCTGTTCCGTGAAGCATAAGGGAACCTTCCGGGGAATCATCGAGAAGATTCCGTATCTGAACCGGCTTGGGATCACCCAGGTCATTCTGATGCCGGCTTATGAATTTGATGAGATCATGCAGCCTGCCGCCGCAGGACCGAAGGTACCGGCTCATGCCGCTTCCAATCCGGATGTGCCTGTGCCGGCCGGACCGCTGAAGCTGAATTACTGGGGTTACGGCTCCGGCTTCTATTATGCACCAAAGGAATCGTTTTCTTCATCAGAACAGCCTGATGTGGAGATGCGTTCTCTTGTTAAAGCGCTTCATAAAGCCGGCATCGAGATCATCATGGAGTTTTCTTTCCCGGATGATTCTGATGTTGGGACCGTCATCGATATTTTAAGCTGGTGGATCCGCTTTTATCACGTGGACGGATTCCGGCTCATGGCTTGTGACCGGATCTGCGGGGCCGCCGCCCAGAGCCCGCTTCTTAAGGGAAGCCGGCTGATGGCGGGCTATTTTGACCCGGCTTCATCGGGCACACGGGATTCATCGTTCCCGAGGGCTTTGACCGACTTTAACGACAGCTTCCGCAATGATCTTCGCCGGCTTTTGAGAAGTGATGAAAACAAGCTGGAGAGCTTCTCGTCTCATATGGGCTCCTGGGATGAAAAGAAGGAGCGCATGGTTTATCTGACAAGCCATGACGGGTTCACTCTTTGCGACCTTGTCTCCTATGACCAGAAGCATAATGAAGAGAACGGAGAACAGAACCGTGACGGCGCTGAGAGTGAGTTTTCCTGGAACTGCGGTGAGGAAGGCCCGACCAAGAAGAAGAGCATCAAAGATCTGCGGCTTCGTCAGATGAAGAATGCGATGGCTATGCTTCTGCTTTCCAGAGGCATTCCGATGTTCATGGCGGGGGATGAATGCTGCAATTCTCAGGGCGGCAACAGCAATCCCTGGTGCATCGACTCGGAGACGACCTGGGTCAACTGGAACAGGGATGCCCAGGCACGCGAGATGACGGCGTTTGTCCGGGATCTGATCAGGTTCAGGAAAGAAAACCACTTTACGGAACCGGCATCTGTGAAGCCAGGAGCGGACACGATCCCGTCCGGATACCCGGCTTACTCCAGTCACGGCACAAGGGCCTGGTACGGGGCGTTCGATTACCAGAACCGGCATATCGGGCTTATGTATTGTACGCCGTATGCGGATATCGTTGAATATCTGTATTTTGCCTTTAATTTCCATTGGGAAAAGCAGGTTCTCGCGCTTCCTTATCTTCCGGAGAAGATGGCATGGAAGCAGGTAATGTGCACCTGCAAACGCGGTCCGGCGGATGAATATTCGGAGCGGGAGATCGAGCTGCCGCCGAGAACCGTCTGTATTTTGAAAGGAGAAGTGCGGGAGTGAGCCAAAAGAGCACAGACCGTCCGAAGATCACAGCTGCGAAAGCGGCAGGCCACCTCAAAACGATCAACAGGCACCGGCATCTGGTGATGAAGAGCTGCTTTAAGGTAGGACTCTACCTGCAGGGACTGACCCATGATCTGTCGAAATACACACCAATAGAATTTCTCAACGGGTGCCGGTATTACCAGGGCGGAGTCCAGAGCCCCAATAACGGGGAGCGGGACGCGAAAGGATATTCGGAAGCGTGGATGCATCACAAAGGCCGCAACCGTCATCATCTGGAGTACTGGAATGATTACCGGAAGGATTACAAGCCGGGAATGGATCCGGTAGGACCTGTGCCGATGCCCAGGCGGTACGTCGCTGAGATGCTGATGGACAGGATCGCAGCTTCCAAGAATTATATGAAAGAGCGGTATACCCGGCATGAACCGCTGAAGTATTATCTGCACGGAAAAGGCAGGATGCTCCTGCACCCGCAGACGGCAAAGGAGCTGGAAAGGATGCTTAGGATCCTGGATAAGCGGGGAGAGGAAGCCATGTATCGTTACGTGCGCGATTACTACCTCAAAGGATATCCCATCTGACGGATCAAAATCGGTTGCAATCCCGTGAAAAAGGTGCTATTCTGAATGTAGTATTAAAAACTACGTCAAAAAATATTCAGGACCACGTCAGTTGATTCTGAAATATACATATGGAGGATGGCATCATGACAGGAAAAGAATTAAAGGAATTTTTCAAGGAACATCTCGTTCCTTCTTCGCTCTATAAAATCGGCGGAAGCCATAACAACCGGATCTGCCTGAAGAAAGAGAAGGACAGCTGGGATGTTTATTTCAGCGAACATAAAAAGAAGATCGGGCTTTTAAGCTTCCGGGATGAGGAAAGCGCCTGCAGAGCAATGATGAATGAGATCAGGAAACTGATGGAAGTCATGTACGGCGTGACCTGGATATCGGCAAGATAAAAAAGCGGTCTTCTTTGGGGAGTAAAAATGAAGACAGCCGTTATCTATTATTCTTTTGAAGGCAATACCGCTTTTGCGGCGGAGCAATTGGCAAAACTTACCGGTGCGGACCTGATCCGGATCGAGGCGCTCAAAGAGCCGCCGAAACAGGGGATCGCCAAGATGCTGGTGGGAGGTCGGGGCGCGCTCTTTCGCGAGCATCCGCCTATACGAAAGATCAGTGCCGATCTTACCGTATATGACCGCATTTTTTTAGCCTGCCCCGTCTGGGCGGGCACCTATCCTCCGGCGGTTGGGACCTTCATTCAGGATTATCCGATCCGTAAAAAAGAACTGTATTTTGTGGGTGTTTCCGGCGGCGGCAATTGTGACAAGATGATCACACACCTGGCCATGAAGATGGCCGACAATACGATCGGGGCTTATTTAAGCCTTGTCTCTCCACTCAAACACAAAGATGAGACCGCGGAAAAAATCACAAAATACTGTAAAGACAATGACCTGCTTCAGCAATGAAGCAGGTCATATAATTTTTCGGGGGTATCGGCAATGCCGACAGCCCCTGCTTTTTTCATGTTTTCAATGCTGCCGTAGCCCCAGGAGACACCGATGCAGCTGATGCCCAGATCTGCGGCGCCTTTGACGTCAAACTCCGTATCGCCCACCATGATCGTTTTTCCGGTCTCACCCGTTTTTTCGAGGAGATAGCGGATCACATCGTTTTTGTTCTCCCTGGTGTGATCCATCGTCGCTCCGGCGATGATCTCAAAATACTGATCCAGTTTAAAGCGCTTCAGGATCTCGACCGAGAGCTGTTCGGGTTTAGATGTCGCCACGTACAGGTAAAACCCCTCTTTTTTCAGGCGGCCAAGCAGAATATCGATGCCGGCGTAGGGGGAATTTTCCCATTTTCCTTTGTCAAGGTAATAGACCCGGTAGAGACGGATCGCCTCCTCGATGAGGTCTTCCGGGATGCCGGCTTTCGTAAATGACCAGCGAAGCGGCGGCCCGACGAAATACCTCAGATCAGAGGGAGAGTGGATGCCCATTCCCATTTTTTCCAGGGCGTAGGAAGCCGCTTTGGTGATACCGGGACCGGAGTCCGTCAAAGTCCCGTCAAGGTCGAAAAGTATTGAATCGAAACGGCGGGAGTTTTTTTCCATGTTCATAATGCGATGCCTTTCTGAAAAGAAAAAGCTCAGGCACCTGCCTGAGCTTTAAGCAGTTCGTGGGGGAATCGAACCCCCGTTTCCGCCGTGAGAGGGCGGCGTCTTGACCCCTTGACCAACGAACCATCTTACAATACTGCCGCATCAGCGGCACTTTGTTATAATAGCATATTCTCGGGAAAATGCAAGCACTTTTTCTATACTTTTTTGGTCTTTTGCGTTATGATGAGAACAGCGCACACAGATATGGAATACCACGGCCGGTATAGTATCTATGATTTCGAAAAAAGGAGAAAGCGATGAAGATTACCGAGTGGAGAGAAAAACTGCCGGGTGAAGCGTTTAAGAAAGCTCTTTACCCTCTGTACAAAGAAAAAACCGAAGAGAACGCCGCCCGTTATGCGGCTCTTCTTGACAGGTTCGAGGAAGTCTTTCCCGAACAGGCGAAAGAGGCAGATATCTTCCTGTTTTCGGCTCCCGGTCGAACCGAGATCGGAGGCAATCATACGGACCATCAGCGCGGACGGGTGCTGGCGGCTTCCGTGGATATGGATTCGATCGCGGCAGCAGCCGTGAGAGACGACAGCATCATTGAAGTTTTGTCAGAAGGCTTCCCCCTTTGCCGGATCGATATCAGCGATTTTTCGGCCAGGAAAGAGGAAGAGAATACGACCATGTCGCTGATCCGCGGCGTGGCGGCCGCCTTTGCGCAGAGAGGATGCAAGGTCGGCGGATTTTCCATGACGGCTTCTTCAAACGTTCTTCCGGGAAGCGGCATCAGTTCTTCGGCCTCCTTTGAAGTTCTGGTCGGAAATGTGATCAACACACTGTTCTTTGATGAGAAAGTGGATGCGGTGGAGATCGCGCAGATCGGCCAGTATGCCGAGAATGTCTATTTCGGCAAACCCAGCGGCCTGATGGACCAGATGGCCTGCTCCGTGGGCAATCTGCTGACGATCGATTTTAAGGATAAGGAAAAGCCTGAGGTCAGGAAGCTGAATGTGGATTTTGACAGCTGCGGGCTGGCACTGTGCATCATTGACAGCGGTGCGGACCATGCGGACCTGACGGGTGAGTACGCAGCTATTCCCATTGAACTTAAGGCTGTCTGCGATCACTTCGGCAAGGAAGTGCTGCGTGAAATCGACCGGGAAGATTTCTTCAGCCAGATCGCCAAGATCCGCGAAAAGACCGGCGACCGCGCCGTTCTTCGCGCAATTCATTTTTATGATGACAATGACAGAGTACCCGCTCAGGCGCAGGCTCTCGAGAGCGGAAATATTGATGAGTTCCTGCGGCTGGTGAGGCTTTCCGGATACAGCTCCTTCATGTATCTGCAGAACATCGTGCCTGCGGGCAGAGTGAAAAATCAGGAGATGGGCGTTGCGCTGGCTATGTGCCATGAGATCCTGGGTGAGAGAGGTGCCTTCAGGGTGCATGGCGGCGGTTTCGCCGGCACGGCGCAGGCATTTGTGCCGCTGGATATGGTTGACACTTTTAAGGCGAAGATCGAAGCTGCGCTCGGCGAGGGATGCTGCCATGTGATCAGCATCCGCGGAGTGGGCGGCACGCCGATCCGCCTTTGATCGATAGTTATACAGTTGCTGCGTTTATTCAGGAAAGGAGAGGTTTATGAAGATCCTGGTTACGGGCGGCGCCGGCTATATCGGCAGCCATACCTGCGTGGAACTGCTTAACGCGGGGTATGAGGTGGTGATCGTTGACAATCTGTACAATGCCAGCCAAAAGGCTGTAGAGAGGGTAGAGCAGATCACCGGAAAAAAGACTGTTTTTTATGAGGCGGATATTACCGACAGAGAAAAACTCGACGAGATCTTTGCAAAGGAAAAACCGGAAGCGGTGATTCATTTTGCCGGATACAAGGCGGTCGGAGAGTCGGTAAGGAAACCAATCGAATATTACCGCAACAACTTAAACGGGACGCTCACGCTGACCGATGTGATGAGAAAGAACGGAGTAAAGAACATTATCTTCAGTTCTTCCGCCACGGTGTACGGTGATCCGGCGTTCGTGCCGATCACGGAAGAGTGCCCCAAAGGGACCTGCACCAATCCGTACGGATGGACGAAATGGATGCTTGAGCAGATCCTGACTGATATCCATACGGCTGACCCCGAGTGGAATGTGGTGCTGCTGCGCTACTTTAATCCGATCGGAGCTCATGAAAGCGGCCTGATCGGGGAAGATCCCAAAGGAATCCCCAACAACCTGGTCCCGTATGTGGCGCAGGTGGCAGTGGGCAAACTGCCCTCGATCGGTGTTTTCGGAAATGATTATGACACACCGGACGGGACAGGCGTGCGCGATTACATCCACGTGGTAGATCTGGCGGTCGGCCATGTGAAGGCGCTTGCCAAATTTGACGGTAAGGGCGGCGTAAGTGTTTACAACCTGGGAACAGGGAACGGATACAGCGTGCTCCAGGTGATCGCCGCGTACGAAAAAGCCTGCGGCAAGACGCTGAAATATGAGATCAAACCCCGCCGCGAGGGCGATATCGCGACCTGCTACTGTGATCCCACTAAAGCCAGAAACGAGCTGGGCTGGGAAGCACAGTACGGCATCGACCGGATGTGTGCCGATTCGTGGCGCTGGCAGAGCATGAACCCTGACGGGTACAACAGCTGACAAATGGAGAAGATAAATGCGCTGGAATAAATTCAGACTGAAGACCACCTCCGAGGCGGAGGATCTTGTGATCTATGCCTTGTCCGAGGCCGGAATTGAGGGAGTGGAAGTAGAAGATAAAGTTCCGCTCTCCCAGAGCGACCTGGACAAAATGTTTGTGGATATCATGCCTGCGGGCGGCCCCGATGACGGGGTCGCCTACCTGTCTTTTTACCTGGATGCCGATGAGGATCCGGGCCCCGTACTGGAACGGGTAAGGCAGGAACTGGATAAGATCGCATCGTTTGCCGACCTGGGCGAGTGCAGCATAGAGCGTTCCCAGACGGAGGACGTGGACTGGATCAATAACTGGAAACAGTATTTTAAGCAGTTCTATGTGGATGACATGCTGATCATCCCTTCCTGGGAGGAAGTAAAGCCCGAGGATGAGGGCAGGCTGATTCTTCATATCGATCCTGGCTCGGCTTTCGGCACCGGAATGCATGAAACGACCCAGCTGTGTCTTAAACAGGTCAAGGCGCATATCCGGCCCGGAATGCAGATTCTTGATATCGGGACCGGCAGCGGGATACTCTCGATCGCTGCCCTTAAGATGGGGGCGGCTCATGCACAGGCTACGGATCTCGATCCGGGTGCGGTGGGAGCCGTTGCGGATAACCTCGAGGCCAATGATCTGAGTGAGGATGCTCTTACTTTGCATATCGGAAACCTGATCGACGACGAAGCGCTGCAAAAAACTATCGGGACCGGGAAATATGATATGGTCCTGGCCAATATCCTGGCGGAGATCCTTATCCCCATGGCCCCCGCGGCAGCGGCAGCCATGAAGGAGGGAGGCATCCTGATCATGTCCGGCATTCTTGAGGGTAAGGAGACGGCAGTAGCACAGGCGCTTGAAAAAGAAGGCCTCATGGTCACTGATATCGGATCACAGGGCGAATGGAGAAGTGTTACGGCCATGAAACCGGTATCCGATGCCAGGTAAGGAGAGAAAAGGTAAATGCATTGTTTTTTTGTGCCTCCGGAGCAGATCTCGAAAGAGCAAGTGACGATCACGGGAAGTGATGTCAATCACATCAGGAATGTGCTGCGCATGCAGCCCGGAGATGAGTTCCATGTCCGCACGGGACAGGATGATCTCGACTACCGGTGCCGGATCGAGAGCATCACGGCTTTGGAAGTGATCGGAAAGATCCTCTGGATCGAGGAAGAAGGAGCCGAACTTCCTTCGAAGATAACCCTCTATCAGTCCCTGCCTAAAAGTGATAAGATGGAGTGGATCATCCAGAAGGCGGTGGAACTCGGAGCCTACAGCATCGTTCCGGTTGCCGCTGCACGAAGCGTTGTGAAGCTTCACGGGGATAAAGCCGCCAATAAGGTCCGGCGCTGGAACGCAGTCTCCGAGAGCGCGGCCAAACAGTCAAGGCGGGGTGTGATCCCGCAGGTCGGGCAGGTGATGAGCTTTAAGGAAGCGCTGAAAGATGCAGCTGCTTATGACGTTGTTCTGATTCCCTATGAACTTGCCGAAGATATGACTCACACGAGGCAGGTGCTTGACTCGATCCGCCCCGGCGATTCGGCGGCAGTGTTTATCGGGCCGGAGGGCGGTTTTGAACCGGAAGAGGTGGAAGCGGCGATCGCCATGGGGGCAAAGAGCATCACCCTCGGAAGAAGGATTTTAAGGACGGAGACTGCCGGTATGACGCTCCTTAGCGCGCTGATGATCGCGCTCGAAGGAAGAGCGCCGGAAAATATAACGGAACAGCAGGGTAATGATGATGGAACATTCTGAAATCTATTTTGACAATTCGGCGACCACCTGCTGCACAAAGCAGGTGGCCGATCTTGTGATGGCCTGTATGCTGGAGGATTACGGAAATCCTTCTTCCAGACATATGAAAGGTGTGGAGTCGGAAAAGCGGGTAAAGACTGCCAGGGAACAGATCGCAGCAGCTCTTCACGCTTCGGAGAAAGAGATCTATTTCACTTCGGGCGGGACTGAGTCCGATAACTGGGCGATCTGGGGAAGCGTGACGGCGCAGCACCGCCGGGGAAATCATCTGATCACCACGAGCGTCGAGCACCCGGCCATTCTCGAACCCATGAAGGAACTGGAGAGACAAGGGTATCGCGTCACGTATCTTCCCACTGATGAATACGGACGCATCCGGATCGATGATCTTGAAAAAGCCCTGGACGACGAAACGATCTTTGTAAGCATCATGTCCGTGAACAACGAGCTGGGAACCATTCAGCCCGTGGAAGAATGCGCAAAACTGGTCAAGGCTTTCGATGAGCGGATCCTGTTTCATACCGACGCCGTGCAGGCGTTCGGAAAGATCCCGATGAATACCAGGACCGGCAAGGTCGATATGATCTCGGTGAGCGGTCACAAGATCCACGCCCCCAAAGGGACGGGTTTTTTGTATATCCGCGACGGAGTGCGGATCAATCCGTTTATGCGCGGCGGCGGCCAGCAGAAGGGAATGCGTTCCGGCACCGACAATGTGCCGGGGATCGCAGGCCTGGGGCAGGCGGCCATGGATATCTGCCGAGATATTGAAAAACAGGGTGCTTATCTTGCCTCGCTTCGCGACCTGCTCAGGGACGGGCTTAATTCAATGGAGGATGTACGGATCAACACACCCGCTGAGGGCGCAGCGCCGCATATCCTGAACGCGTCTTTTGCGGGAGTGCGATCGGAAGTGCTGCTTCATGCCCTTGAAGACAAAGGCATCTATATCTCAGCCGGGTCAGCATGTCTGTCCAACAAGAAACAGGCGGTGAGCCATGTGCTTAAGGCAGTCGGGATGAACGCCCGGAATGCCGAATCAGCTGTTCGCTTCAGCTTCGGTACCATGAATACTCCCGAGGAAGTCGATATCTGTCTTAAGGCTCTTAACGAACTGGTTCCCATGCTGCGGCGCTATACCAGACATTAAATCTACAGGAAGGAAAACCAAAAAGGATGTTTCATACTTATCTGATCAAATACGGAGAGATCGGCGTTAAAGGAAAAAACCGGTATGTATTCGAGGATGCTCTCTCAGGCCGGATATTGGAGCGGCTGGAGCACGTCGCCGGAGAGTTTTCGGTCTCCAAGGAACAGGGCCGGATCTATGTGCACTGCGGCGGCAGCTTTATCCATGAAGAAGTAGTGGAAGCGCTGCAGAATGTTTTCGGCATCGTTGGCATCTGCCCTGTAATGGTCTGTGACGAGGACGATCCCGAAAGCATCGGAAAGGCAGTCGTGGATTTCCTTGCCGAAACCTATGAGACCCATGACCAGTCGTTCAAGATCATAGCGCGCAGGGCGAGAAAGAGCTACCCCATGCCGTCCATGGAACTGAATGCCATTGTGGGAGAGAAAGTGCTGGATGCTTATCCGGAAATGAGCGTGGATGTGCATGAACCTGAGATTCCAGTGCATGTGGAGATCAGGGAGCAGATCTACATTTATTCGAAGATCATCCCGGGCCCGGGCGGAATGCCCGTCGGCACGAACGGAAGGGCCATGCTTCTTCTTTCAGGCGGGATCGACTCTCCCGTAGCCGGATATATGATCGCCAAAAGGGGCGTTCGCATCGATGCCGTTTATTTCCATGCACCGCCCTATACCAGTGAGCGGGCAAAGCAAAAGGTCATCGACCTTGCGAAGCGGGTGTCGGATTTCGCCGGCAGGATGCGAGTGCACGTGGTGAATTTCACAGATGTACAGCTTCGGATCTATGAGCGCTGCCCGCACGATGAACTGACGATCATCATGCGCAGGTACATGATGAAGATCGCAGAGCATTTTGCAAAAGAAGACGGCGCGCTGGCGCTGATCACAGGAGAAAGCCTCGGCCAGGTGGCCAGCCAGACGATCCAGAGCCTGGCGGTGACCAACGCAGCCTGCACCATGCCTGTGTTCCGGCCGCTGATCGGTTTTGACAAGCAGGACATCGTGGACATTTCCCTGAAGATCGGGACATATGAGACCTCCATCCTGCCTTATGAAGACTGCTGTACGATCTTTGTGGCGAAGCATCCGGTGACCAAGCCTCTGCTTCACATCATTGAGAAATCCGAGAAGAAGCTCGGGGAGGATATTGACGAGCTGGTGAAGACGGCCATTGAGACAGCGGAGACAGTGGAAGTGTGAGAGCGGCAGTTTGCCTGACAGCCCGAAGGGCCGGCGGAGGCAGCGCCGCGCTGGGGTGAAACAGCAAGAAAAAGTACCGCCAAGCCCCAGTGAAAGCGCGTGCACGGCCCATGCCGGAACGAATGGTGCCGGGGCGGCTGCCTGGCACGGCTGTAGGTTCTAAAAACAAAAAAGGGCTGCCGCATTTTATGCGGCAGCCCCTGAACAATTTAACTAATTCAGATCAGATAGGGTTTAAGCATCTCAAGGACAGCGTCAAGATCTTCCTCGGCATGAATGCAAAGATCGATGGGTTTGGAAAGGTCCAGGCTGAAGATACCCATGATGGATTTCGCATCGATGACATATCTGCCGGATACAAGATCGAAATCATAGTTGAACTTTGAGATGTCATTTACGAAAGATTTAACCTTATCGATGGAATTAAGAGAGATCTGAACTGTCTTCATAGTGGTATTCCTCCATATTAATCTTGATTCTCATGCGGAATCGGAATGGTTGATATCTACTAAAGATATTATACGCTGAGGCGCTAAAAGTCAAGGGTTGAGGGCCTCTCAGAGGCCGCCCGGGGAGAGAAACAAAATGACTTCTACAACAAGAACAGCTGCTCTGCATAATCTCGGCTGCAAGGTGAATGCCTATGAGACTGAAGTGATGCGTCAGCAGCTTGCTGCTGCGGGGTATGACATCGTTCCTTTTCATGAAAAGGCGGATGTGTATGTGATCAACACCTGCTCTGTTACCAATATTGCGGACCGTAAATCGCGGCAGATGATCAGCCGTGCGCGGAAGACGAATCCGGAGGCGGTGGTCGCCGCGGTAGGCTGTTATGTACAGACTGCCACGGAGAAGACTTCGCTGCCGGTGGATGCGGATCTGGTACTGGGAAATGACCGGAAGAGCAAGCTGGTGGAATTGCTTGAGCCGTTCTTTGAAAACAGAGAGCACAATGAAAAAGTGCTTGACGTCACCGACATCTCTTCGCAGAAAGAATATGAAGATCTCTCTCTGGAAGGACAGGGTGTCCACACCCGTGCTTTTCTGAAAGTGGAGGACGGATGCAACCAGTTCTGCAGCTATTGTATTATACCTTATGCCAGAGGGCGGGTCCGTTCGAGGAGCATCGATGATACGGTCCGGGAGATCTCAAGGCTTGCCGGCAGCGGCGTTCGGGAGATCGTGCTGACGGGAATTCATCTTAGTGCATACGGTACCGATCTTGGCATGGAGGCAGGGAACGGATTGATGAAGCTGATCCGTGCTGCTTCGGAGGTGGAAGGGATTTCCAGAATACGTCTCGGGTCTCTGGAACCGGGGATTATCACGCAGAAATTGGCCGGCGAGCTTTCCCGGAATGAAAAGATCTGCCCCCATTTTCACCTGTCCCTGCAGAGCGGGTGCAATACGGTGCTTAAGAGAATGAACCGTCATTACGACACGGATTCGTATGCGGAAAAATGCCGGATTCTCAGGGATGCTTTTGACGACCCCGCCCTGACAACGGATGTCATCGTGGGATTTCCGGGAGAGAGTGAGGATGAGTTTGAGCAGACGGTGGATTTTCTGAAGAAGATACGTTTCTATGAGACGCACATTTTCAAGTATTCCCCAAGAGAGGGAACGCGCGCGGCGCGAATGGACGGGCAGCTTACGGAAAAAGTGAAGGCAGCCCGCTCCGACACCCTGATCGAGCTGGGAAAGCAAAACAAGGCTGCTTATGAAGAGAAAATCTCTCAAAGACCTGTCGAACTGCTCGCCGAGGAGAAGGTCATCGTCGGCGGAGAAACTTTCTACTCCGGCCACACCAGAGAATACATCCACACCCTGGCTCCGGCAGATGAACTGGAAAAGATCGTCGGCGATGTGAACGGGAAAGTCTTTTCGGGCAGGATGCGCCGCGAAGGAGAAAACTGGCTTTTTTCCCCTTCGGGGATTGAATATTAATTTTGATTATATTAGAATATGCTTGTATCCGTGTGTAGAACAGTGAGGTTGATAACGGAAAATGGCTGATATTAACAACACACAATATTTTAATGTAAATGCAGACCCGGAGATCCGTGTAAAGATGGTGCTCGACATTGTTTACAACGCTATGGCGGAGAAGGGTTACAATCCCGTGAACCAGATGGTCGGGTATATCATGTCCGGGGATCCGACGTACATCACCAGTCATAAGAATGCCCGCAGCCTGATCATGAAGGTTGAGCGTGACGAGCTGGTTGAAGAGCTGCTCAAAGAGTATATCAGGAATAAGTCATGGCAGATGAAATGACGGGTGAGATCTGGCTGGGACTGGATTTCGGATCGAAGACCGTCGGTGTGGCTGTCTCTGATGCCCTCGGCCTTACCGCGCAGGGACTGGAGATCATAAGGCGCGAACAGGAGAATAAGCTGCGCAGGACCTGTGCCCGGATCGAGGAGATCATCGACGAATATCATGTGACGGGGATCGTGCTGGGCCTTCCGAAGAATATGAACGGGACGGAAGGAGAGCGCGTGGAAAAGACGCTCGCGTTCAGGGATATGCTTGAGAGGCGGACTCTTCTGCCGGTGGAGCTGTGGGATGAACGTCTTACCAGTGTGGCCGCCGAGAAGACGATGATCGAAGCCGGCATCCGCAGGGAGAAACGAGCCCAGCATGTAGACAGGATCGCAGCGGTACTGATCCTGCAGGGTTTTCTGGACCGCCGGTCGATGGAGAGACGAAGAAGTGATTGAAAAAGTGACATTTACGGCTTCGGACGGAAGCACGGAAGAATTTTTCTGTCTGGAACAGACCCGGATCGGACAGGTCACCTATCTTCTGGTGACAGATACCGAAGAGGGAGACGGCCAGGCATGGATACTGAAAGACCTGTCGGATGAGACAGATGAACAGGCTTCTTATGTGCCTGTGGAAGATGAGGAGGAGTTGGACGCCGTATACGGAGTATTTTCTCAGATGCTGGAAGATATTGATCTGGAAAAATGACTCATCATTCCGCGTACTTAGCGGGGGTCAGGCTCCCAAGGGGTCTGACCCCCTTTATTAATAGAGGAGAGTGTTAGAAATATATTATGACTGATAACAAACTTAAGGTCATCCCGCTGGGCGGTCTTGAACAGATCGGGATGAATATTACGGTTTTTGAATATGGAGAGAGTATTGTCGTTGTGGACTGCGGCCTGGCGTTTCCTGAGGACGATATGCTTGGAATCGATCTGGTAATTCCGGATGTTACGTACCTGAAGGATAATATCGAGAAGGTGAAGGGATTTGTGATCACTCACGGTCATGAGGACCATATCGGTTCCCTGCCTTATATACTCAAGGATATCAATGTCCCGGTGTATGCGACGAAGCTGACCATGGGGCTGATCGAGCGTAAGCTGGAAGAGAAGAACCTGACGCGCTCTACGAAGCGAAAGGTCGTAAAGCCCGGACAGACGATCACACTCGGCGATTTTAAGGTAGAGTTTATCAAGACCAACCACAGCATCCAGGATGCGGTCGCGCTTGCGATCACCTCACCGGCCGGCACGGTCGTCCATACCGGTGACTTCAAGGTGGATTACACCCCGGTCTTCGGGGATGCTATAGACCTGCAGCGATTTGCCGAGATCGGACGCAAGGGTGTGCTCGCGCTGATGTGCGACAGCACGAATGCGGAGAGACCGGGATTCACCGCTTCCGAGAAGACGGTCGGCAGAACATTTGATAATATTTTTGCTGAACATACGGACACGAGGATCATCATTGCCACCTTTGCTTCCAACGTGGACAGGGTGCAGCAGATCATCAACTCTGCCTGCAAGTTCGGCCGCAAGGTCGTGCTTGAAGGCCGCAGCATGGTGAACGTGATCTCAACGGCCGCGGAACTGGGATATCTGAGCATTCCCGAGAACACGCTGGTCGAACAGGAGCAGATCAACGATTACCCGGATGAGAAGATGGTCCTGATAACGACCGGTTCCCAGGGAGAATCCATGGCGGCGCTTTCCCGCATGGCCGCCAATATGCATAAGCGGGTGATGATCAAGCCCGGCGATACCGTGATCTTCAGCTCCAATCCCATCCCGGGAAATGAAAAAGCGGTATCCAGAGTCATCAATGAGCTTTCCCAGAAAGGGGCCAACGTGATCTTCCAGGATGCTCATGTATCGGGCCATGCCTGCCAGGAAGAAATCAAACTGATCTATACGCTGGTAAGGCCGCGTTTTGCCGTCCCTGTCCACGGAGAATACCGTCATCTGAAAGCCCAGGCTAACCTGGCTCACAACATCGGCATCCCGAAGGAGGATATCTTTATCCTGCGAAGCGGAGATGTGCTTGAACTTTCCAAAGACCGCGCCTGTGTCCAGGGTCATGTCCAGACCGGAGCGATTCTCGTTGACGGTCTCGGCGTCGGAGATGTAGGCAATGTTGTCTTAAGGGATCGTCAGCATCTGGCGGAGGACGGGATCGTCGTAGTTGCGGTCACGCTCGGAACCGGAAGCGGCGAGATCATTTCGGGACCGGAGATCGTATCCAGGGGCTTTGTCTATATGAAGGAAGCGGAAGATCTGATGGTGGAGGCGTCGGAAGAATCGCGCTTTGCCATCGAAGATAATTATCAGGGGAGCACACCGGATTTTAACCGGATCAAGAATGCGATCCGCGACGCGCTGGGTGAATTTTTCTGGAGACGCACCAAGAGAAGGCCCATGATTTTGCCCGTGATCATGGAAGTGGATGACTAAAAGGCTTTGGGTGAAGAGATGGAAGAGAGCAGGAGAAAGATCGAGATTTGCCGGGATCAGCTGCTTCAGGCGATCCGCACGAGCAGCATCTGCACCAGATATGAACAATGCCGCGATGCCCTGGATGCTGTTCCGGAGCTGAAAGCGAAAGCGGATGATTTCCGCAGAAGAAGTTTCGAATCCCAGGGAGGACTTACCGAGGGAGAAGATATTGAAAGCCGCCACAGGCTTTTCAGGGAAAGGCAGGAGCTTAACAACGAGCCGCTGATAAGGGATTTTCTGTCCAGTGAGCTGGAGATGTGCCGCCTTCTCCAGAACCTGTGCCTTTCTATTATCGGGGTGACTGATCTGGGCGTGGATGCCCTGTTTGGAAACCGGGACGAGCAGCAGGAGTGACCGGCATATGCAGGATATGGAAGAGAGAATCAGCTTTTTTCTGGATTCACTGGAAAGCGGAACAGATCCTTTCCTGGAGAGAATCTATGAGGAAGCTGTCGATGATAAGGTACCCGTGATAAGACGCGGGATGATCAGCTTTCTGCAGGTTATGGTTAAAATGGCAAAGCCCGCGCGGATTCTGGAAGTGGGAACCGCCGTGGGCTTTTCTGCGCTCGTGATGGCGCAGGCTATGCCGGAAACGTGCACGATCACTACGATCGAACGGGATCCGGACCGCACTGCGAAGGCAAGGGAAAATATCGGATCTTCTGCGTACAGTGACCGGATCCGTGTGCTTGAAGGAGACGCGGCGGTGCTGCTTGGAGGGCTGGAAGGATCGTATGACCTTATCTTTATGGATGCGGCGAAGGGACAGTACCTGAATTTCCTGCCCGATGTCCTGCGGCTTATGTCTCCGGGCGGCGTGCTGATTACGGACAATGTGCTCCGGGAGGGAGACGTGCTCGAATCACATTATGCCGTGGCCAGAAGAGACCGGACCATTCATAAAAGGATGCGTGCTTACCTGCTGGAACTTAAACGGAATGAACAGCTTGACACCACCATTCTGGCGTTTGCCGACGGTGTTGCCTTAAGCCGCAAAAAAGATGAAAGGATAACTATAACCGATGAGGAGACCTGAACTTCTGATACCGGCCAGTTCACTGGAGGTACTTAAAACAGCGGTCCGGTTCGGAGCCGACGCCGTCTATATCGGAGGCGAGGTTTACAGCCTGCGCGCGAAAGCAAAGAATTTCAGCATTGAGGATATGAAGGAGGGTATCGCCTTCGCACATGCTGCCGGGAAAAAGGTATATGTGACGGCCAACATCCTGGCACATAATGATGACCTTGCCGGTGCGGAAGAGTATTTTTCCGTGCTGGAGAAGATCAAACCGGATGCACTGATCATCTCGGACCCCGGTATGTTCATGGCTGCAAAGCGAATCTGCCCGGACATCGATATCCATATCAGCACCCAGGCCAACAATGTCAACTATGAGACTTTCCGGTTCTGGCATCAGCTCGGAGCAAAGCGCGTAGTCACGGGAAGAGAACTGAGCCTTGAGGAGATCAAAACGATTCGCAGCCATATCCCGGATGAACTCGAGATCGAGACGTTTGTTCACGGTGCAATGTGCATCTCTTATTCGGGCAGATGCCTGCTGAGCAATTTCCTGGCCGGAAGAGACGCCAACCGGGGAGCCTGCACTCACCCGTGCCGGTGGAAATATGCTCTTATGGAGGAGACCAGGCCGGGCGAGTATATGCCTGTCCTTGAAAATGAGCGGGGAACGTTCATCTTCAATTCCAAGGACCTTTGCATGATCGAGCACATCCCGGACCTGATCGGCGCCGGGATCGACAGCTATAAAGTGGAGGGCAGGATGAAGAATGCTCTCTATGTCGCCACGGTGGCCAGGACCTACCGCAAAGCGATCGATGACTATCTTGAGGATCCTTCAATTTACGAGAAGAACATGGACTGGTACCGGGAACAGATCGCCGGCTGTACCTACCGGCAGTTCACGACCGGCTTCTTTTACGGAAAACCGGATGAGAAGGCGCAGATCTACGACAGCAACACGTATATCACGGAATATACCTATCTGGGGATCGCGGCAGAAGGTCCGGACAATGACAGCATTGTGATCAGCCAGCGGAATAAATTCTCCGTTGGCGAGATGGTGGAGATCATGAAGCCGGACGGGAGGAATATCCCTTCGAAAGTCCTCTCCATCACCGATGAGGAGGGAACAGCCATGGAGAGCGCTCCTCACCCGCAGCAGATACTGATCGTGCGGCTTGATGAGAGGGCTGACGAGGGCGATATTCTGCGTCGGCCACTTGACAGAGCCTGATTCCTATGCCAAACTATAATCAATATGTGATTACGGAGAGCGCATAAAACAGATTTTGGTCAGTACAGTGACTACCGCCGCGATCTGCGGCATTGAAGCAAGAAGAGTGTCTGTGGAGGCTGATATCTCCAGCGGCCTTCCGTGTTTTGTCATGGTCGGCTTTCTGGGATCGGAGGTGAAGGAGGCGCAGGACCGGGTAAGGACCGCCCTGGTCAACAGCGGGTTTCGTATGCCTTCTGCCCGGGTCACGGTCTCACTTTCTCCTGCGGACCTTAGGAAATCCGGATCCTGGTTCGACCTGCCCATAGCTGTCGCTGTTCTCGGTGCCATGGGAGTGGTGCCGCCTGTCATGGATGATATTATGATGGCGGGTGAACTGGGCCTGACCGGCTCGGTGAGGCCTGTCCGGGGCATCATGGAGATGGTCTGCCGGTCCGCTGACTTCGGGTGCCGAAGCTGCATCATTCCGCTTGAAAACCTGGACGAGGGTGCCTGTATATCCGGCCGTCAGGTGATGGGGGCCGGATCACTTCGGGAAGTGATCGGCTATCTTACCGGTGACGGTTTCCTCAAAGGAGCATCATATGATCCGGATATGCCTTTGCCGGAAAAGGATCATGATCAGCCGGATTTCCGGGAACTGAAAGGACAGCCGCTGCTTCGGCGCGCCGCGGAGATCGCAGTGAGCGGCTTCCACAACATGCTGATGATCGGCCCGCCGGGATCTGGCAAGTCTATGACTGCCAGGCGACTTCCCTCCATTATGCCCGGGATCACCCGGGAAGAGGCGGTGGAGATCACCCGGATCCATTCGGTGGCCGGGGTGCTGCCCGAGGGAAGCGGACTGATCACCCAAAGGCCCTTCAGGGCTCCCCATCATACAGCCACGAGTGCATCCTTTGCCGGAGGCGGAAACTATCCCGGGCCGGGTGAGATCTCGCTCGCTCACGGCGGTATCCTCTATCTTGATGAACTGCCGCTTTTTAAAACGGAAGTGCTGGAGACCCTCCGGCAGCCGCTTGAAGAAGGAAAGATTACGATCTGCCGGATCCACGGAGATTACACATTTCCCGCTCATTTCATTCTTGCCGCAGCCATGAATCCCTGTCGCTGCGGTTTTTTCCCTGACAGAACAAAATGCCGGTGCACATCGGCGGATGTGCGCAAATACCTGGAACATATCAGCCGCCCGCTGCTGGATCGGATCGACCTTTGTGCAGAGACGGGGCTTCCCGCCTATGAGGAATTAAGGACGGCCGACCCCGGAGAGGATTCTGCCTCGATCCGCAGCCGCGTGGAAGCGGCGAGGAAGATTCAGTCTGAGCGTTATAAGGACACCCCGTTCCGATTTAACGGGGACCTGACAGGAGCCGGAGTGGAGCGGTACTGCCGCCTGGGAAAAGCGCCGGAGAAGCTGCTTGCCGGTGCCTACCGGAAGTTTTCCCTGACGGGGCGGGGGTGCATTCGCGTTCTCAAAGTAGCCAGGACGATCGCCGACCTGGAAGGTGCTGATGAGATCAGCTGCGATCACCTGGCTGAAGCTCTGGGATACAGGATGGCGGATACAAGACTGTGGCAGGCGGAAGGAGACTTTGCGGGATGAATTATGATGCATGGCTGTGCAGCATTCCGGGTCTCTACTGGAATATGCATGCAAAACTGATTGAGATCTTCGGTTCTTCCGAAGGTGTCTTTGAGGCTTCAGGGGAGGAACTGGACAGGCTGGAAAAAGAAGGACTCAAATGGATCGGGAAAGTCAGATCGTGCAGGAACGAGCGTTTTATCAGGTCTTTCGAGGATGAACTGACCAGAAAGAATGTCCGGTTTATATCGGCATCTGAAAAAGGCTTCCCGCCGCTCCTGTCCCAGATCAAGGACTGTCCGCTGGGGCTTTTTTATAAAGGAAGGCTTCCGTCAGCTGAGGAGAAGCTGGCGGCAGTGGTGGGAGCCCGGGCGTGCACGCCTTACGGGAACCGCATGGCCGCAAAGATCGCTTCCCGGCTTGCCCGCGAAGGATACGGCATAATCAGCGGAATGGCGCTCGGAATCGACGGAATTGCCCAGAAAGCTGCTGTTGAAGAGGGCGGGAAGAGCTACGGCGTTCTCGGATGCGGAGCTGATATATGTTATCCGCCTGAAAACATAGGACTCTATACCAGTCTTTATTCAAACGGAGGAGTGATATCGGAATTTCCGTGCGGGACCGGACCGATGCCTTTTCATTTTCCCTTCCGGAACCGGATCATCAGCGGGATGGCCCGGGCAGTGATCGTGATCGAGGCGAGAAAAAAGAGCGGGTCCCTGATCACGGCGGATCTTGCGCTTGAGCAGGGGCGTGATGTTTATGCGCTGCCGGGCAGAGTCGGAGATCCGCTCAGTGAGGGCTGCAATATTCTCATATCGCAGGGAAGCTCGATCATCTCATCGGTGGAAGATCTGATCTTTGAGATGACCGGGAAAGAACCTGCAAAGGAGAGCCCGCAGGCAATACAAGAGGAGGCAGTCAGCTGCCTGAGCGGGGAGCAAAGGAGCGTCTGGGAACGGATCGGGAACGACCCGGCCGGGCCGGAGGAACTCTCTTTCAGGACCGGGATACCGATTCCGCGGCTGGGAAGAATCCTTACGCAGCTGCAGATGATGGATCTGATCGTCTATACACCCGGCAGCCGGTATATGAGAAAGCAGTAAATGCAGGACTTGCACCGTGACCGAGAATGATGTATAGTAACAGACAGTTTGTCAAAAAACAGATATAAGCAAACAATTACGTAAGGTATTGAGGTATAGCTGATGGCAAAGTATCTGGTGATCGTGGAGTCACCCACCAAAGTAAAAACGATCCGCAAATTTCTTGGGAGTAATTATGAAGTGATGGCATCCAACGGACATGTGCGCGACTTGCCCAAAAGCCAGCTCGGATTCGATCCTGAGGATGATTATGAGCCCAAGTATATTACTATTCGGGGAAAGGGAGATATCCTGGCGGCGCTGAGGAAAGCGGCCAAAAAGGCTGACAAAGTCTACCTGGCAACTGACCCGGACCGTGAAGGGGAGGCGATCTCCTGGCATCTGGCGCAGGCTCTTAAGCTTGATCCCAAGAAGATGAACCGGATCACCTTTAACGAGATCACAAAGAATGCAGTCAAGGAAGCGCTGAAGCATCCGCGCTCGATCGATACCGATATGGTGGACGCCCAGCAGACGAGAAGAATCCTCGACCGGATGGTGGGATACAGGATCAGTCCGCTCCTTTGGGCCAAGATCAAAAGAGGTTTAAGTGCGGGGCGCGTACAGTCGGTCGCTCTTCGAATCATCGGAGACCGCGAGGATGAGATCAATGCCTTTGTTCCGGAGGAATACTGGACACTGGATGCCTCCCTGGCGGTTCAGGGTGAGAAAAAACCGCTGGTTGCCCATTTCTGGGGCGATTCACAGAAGATGACCATCAGCTCGAAAGAGCAGATGGATAAGATCCTGAAAGAACTGGAGAAAAAGGAATTCAAGGTAAAGGAAGTCAAGAAAGGTGAGCGCGTTCGCAAGCCTCCGCTTCCTTTCACAACCAGTACCCTGCAGCAGGAAGCTTCCAAGGTGCTTAATTTCTCCACGCAGAAGACCATGCGGATCGCGCAGCAGCTTTATGAGGGTATTGACCTTCCCGGTGAGGGGACGGTCGGTCTGATCACTTACCTGAGAACAGATTCGACCAGAATCTCGGAGGAAGCTGACAAGGCGGCGCGCACCTATGTCGGTAAGGTGTTCGGAGAGGACTATGTCCTGGAGCAGCCTGTTGCGTCCAAAGGCGGTCAGAAGATCCAGGATGCGCATGAAGCTATCCGTCCTTCCTCGATCGAGCGGACGCCCGCTTCCGTGAAGGAGGCGCTTGCCAGAGACCAGTATCGTCTGTACCAGCTGATCTGGAAGCGTTTTACAGCCAGCAGGATGAAGGCGGCAAGGTATGAGACCACCCAGGTCTTTATCGGTGCAGGAAATTATACTTTCAACGTATCTGCCTCCAGGCTGGTGTTTGAAGGTTTCCAGGCAGTCTATACGGACGAAGATGAGGAAGAGAAGGGTAATGTGATCACCGGCAGGATCGGGAAAGAGACGAACCTTTCTCTGATCGGATATGACCCGAAGCAGCATTTTACCCAGCCGCCGGCTCATTTTACCGAAGCATCTTTAGTTCGTGCCCTCGAAGAGCTGGGCATCGGCCGTCCTAGCACGTATGCGCCTACGATCACGACGCTGCTGGCAAGGCATTACATCATGAAGGACCAGAAGAACCTTTACATGACGGAGCTTGGCGAGGCAGTCAACCAGATCATGAAGAAATCCTTCCCCGGCATCGTGGACGTTACATTCACGGCCAATCTCGAATCGCTGCTTGACACGGTCGGCGAGGGAAAGATGGAGTGGAAGAACATTGTCCGGAATTTCTATCCGGATCTTGACGAAGCGGTAAAGGAAGCGGAAAAGAACCTGGAAAAGGTCTCGATCGCCGATGAGGAGACTGATGTGGTCTGCGAGGAGTGCGGCCGCAACATGGTCATCAAATACGGACCTCACGGACGTTTCCTGGCGTGCCCGGGATTCCCTGAGTGCCGGAATACGAAGCCCTATCTTGAAAAAGCCGGGGTAAGCTGCCCGCTGTGCGGCGGTGAGGTGGTGATCCGCCGGACCAAGAAGGGAAGACGGTTCTACGGGTGTGAAAACCCGAACTGTGATTTTATGTCATGGCAGAAACCTTCCGATAAGAAATGCCCCGAATGCGGCAGTTATATGGTGGAGCGCGGAAACAAGCTTCTTTGCGCTGCTGAGAACTGCGGCCACGTGGAGGATCGACCCGTTTCGAAAGAATGAAATAAATACTCAATTGGGGTAAATGAAAACAATTTGTAAATATTCAGAAAAAATATTTGATTCGGCGTGAATTATGTGTTAACTTTCTTATAAACACGTTAACCAGACATTTCAGGAGGCCG
>JBGUOI010000085.1:0-6318 GCA_045118075.1 Porcincola sp.
ATCAACGGCAGAAAAGTATACCTCTACTCGGAAATATCGGATTTCGTCTTCTTCCATCAGGATATCATGGCGAAGAAGGATATCCCCGTGACCTGGACGCACGAGGGAGAGAAGAAGAGCGCTCTGATCCGGGCGGCCTTAAGCGAAGACGGACGTTATATTTTCGGAATCAGGGGCAGCTCGGGAGTCCGCGAAAAGACCGGCCCGTTCGGGACGGTGTTTTACGGAGGCGTTCAGGTGCGCTACTGGATCCACCTGGTATTCGAGAGCCTGGGAATGCTCTTTCGGGGGCAGGCTTCCGTCGGCGACCTGTCCGGACCGGTCGGGATCGTCAGCACTATCAGTGAGACCTACAATGAGACGAAGACTGACGGGATCTTCTATGTGGTCATCAACATGATCAATATCGCCGTGCTGCTCAGTGCCAACCTGGGTGTTGTCAACCTGCTTCCTATTCCGGCCCTGGACGGCGGACGCCTCCTTCTTCTGCTTGCGGAAGCAGTCAGGGGTAAAAAAATGGATCCGGAGAAAGAAGCATATATCCATTTCGCCGGATTTGCCCTGCTGATGATCCTGATGGTGATCGTCATGTATAATGACATCCACCGGCTGATGTAAACAGAATTGCCATTTCAGACAATGTGTGATATCATGTCTGGGATGGCTTTTTTGATCACGGGATTTGTGTCTTGACAACAGATCTGAAATGAGATAGGATAGGAACGAATAACGAACAAATGTTCGAATAAAGGAGAAACATCAGCATGGCAAACGAAGAAAAACAGAAAGCATTGGATGCGGCACTTTCACAGATAGAAAAACAGTTCGGAAAAGGCTCAGTCATGAAGCTGGGCGACAAAGGCGCCAATATGAACGTCGAGACGGTTCCCACGGGAGCCCTGAGCCTTGACATTGCGCTGGGGCTTGGCGGAATACCGAAAGGAAGAATCGTGGAGATCTACGGTCCGGAGTCGAGCGGCAAGACCACGGTAGCGCTGCATATGGTCGCCGAAGTCCAGAAACGCGGCGGCATTGCCGGATTTATCGATGCGGAACATGCCCTTGACCCGGTTTATGCGGCCAATATCGGAGTAGATATCGACAACCTTTATATTTCCCAGCCGGACAACGGTGAACAGGCACTTGAGATCACCGAGACCATGGTGCGCTCCGGTGCGGTGGATATCATCATCGTCGACTCCGTGGCGGCGCTGGTTCCGAGGGCTGAGATCGACGGAGACATGGGAGATTCTCATGTAGGCCTTCAGGCAAGGCTGATGTCGCAGGCACTTCGCAAGCTGACGGGTGTGATCAGCAAATCCAACTGCACGGTCATTTTCATCAACCAGCTTCGTGAGAAGGTCGGAGTCATGTTCGGCAATCCCGAGACAACGACGGGAGGAAGAGCCCTGAAGTTCTATTCCTCCATTCGCATGGATGTTCGAAGAATCGAGTCTCTGAAGCAGTCGGGTGAGGTGATCGGAAACCGGACCAGAATCAAAGTGGTCAAGAACAAGATCGCACCGCCGTTCAAGGAGGCGGAGTTCGATATCATGTTCGGCAAGGGAATCTCCAGAGAAGGAGATGTGCTCGACCTGGCATCCAATGTGAATGTGGTCAACAAGAGCGGTGCCTGGTATGCCTATCAGGGCGAGAAGATCGGACAGGGCAGGGAGAACGCCAAGCTTTACCTGAGCACCCATCCGGAGGTGTTTGAGGAGATCGAAAGGAAAGTCCGTATGGAGTATGGTCTCATTCCGAAAGAGGAGGAGACGGCAGCTGAAAATGAGGATGAGTGATGAAGATCACATCAATTGAAAAGATCCGGCGCGGAAAGTGCCGGATCTGGTTAAATGACGAGCCTGCTTTTGCACTGACTGAAAAGGAAGTGCAGGAGCTGGCTCTCTTTGAAGGCGGCGAATTGAGCGATGAACAGCTCGAGGTGATCACGGGCACGGTGCTGGCAAAGAAAGCCTGCAGCCGCGCAGTTGACATTCTTTCAGCCAGGGACAGAACCTGTGCGCAGATGATCAGTCAGCTGACAAAGGAAGAATTCCCCCGCGAAGCCGTGGAGGCAGCCATGAGGTATCTTTCGGAGCATCATTATGTGGATGACCTTCGTTATGCCTGCACGTTTATTGCCCTGCGCCGTGACAGGGAGAACCGGCGCAGACTGACGCAGCAGCTTATACAAAGAGGGGTATCACCTGAAGTGATCGAACAGGCCTTTGATGAGGAGGGGGAACCCGATGAAACGGCTCTGATCATGCAGCTGCTGCGGAAAAAGCATTATGATCCGGATGCGGACGAAGAGGGCAGACAGAAAATGATCCGCTTTCTGGCAGGAAAAGGTTTTTCCTACAGCCAGATCAAGAAAGCATTGACTTCTTTTTCCTGAACGTGTAGAATGTTTTTTGGTTTTTTAACCATGAAAACTGAATAAGGAGGTGCTCCTGTGTCATGACCACAGCTGTTATTGCCGTTGTCATAGCACTGGTCATCGCAGTTCCCTTAAGTGCATTTTTTGCCGTTAAAAGACAGGAAAAGATCAACAATGAGACGATCGGGAATGCCCAGGAAAAAGCCCGTAAGATCATTGATGACGCATTGAGGACAGCAGAGACAAAGAAGCGCGAAGCCTTGCTGGAAGCGAAGGAGGAAGCCCTTCGGATGAAGAATGAGTCCGAGAGGGAGACCAGAGAACGCCGAAATGAGGTGCAGCGTTATGAAAAGCGCGTCTTGGCCAAAGAAGAAAGTGTGGACAAGAAAGCGGAGACTCTGGAGAACCGCGAAGCCAAGCTGACAGCGAAGGAAGAAGAGCTGAAGAAGAAGCGCGCGGAAGCGGATAAGCTTCTGGGACAGAGAGTACAGGAACTGGAGAAGATCTCGGGTTTCACCTCCGAACAAGCTAAGGAATATCTTTTAAAAACTGTTGAAGACGAAGTAAAGATCGATACCGCCAAGCTTTACAAGGAACTTGAGAGCAGGGCGAAAGAGGATGCCGGCAAGAAGGCAAAAGAGTACATTGTCACTGCCATTCAGCGATGTGCTGCCGATTATGTCGCAGAGACCACGATCTCCGTGGTACAGCTTCCCAATGATGAGATGAAGGGCAGAATCATCGGCCGCGAGGGACGTAATATACGGACGATCGAGACCATGACAGGCGTGGACCTGATCATCGATGATACGCCCGAGGCAGTTATTCTGTCAGGTTTTGATCCGATCAGGCGTGAGGTTGCAAGAATAGCGCTTGAAAAACTGATCGTCGACGGACGTATCCATCCGGCGAGGATCGAGGAAATGGTTGACAAGGCACAAAAAGAAGTGGATGCCATCATCCGTGAGGAAGGTGAGTCCGCCTGCCTTGAAGTGGGAGTCCATGGAATTCATCCTGAACTGGTCCGCATGCTGGGCCGGATGAAGTACAGGACCAGCTACGGACAGAATGCGCTGAAGCATTCAATTGAAGTTGCTTATCTGGCCGGTTTCCTGGCCGGTGAGGTTGGTGTTGATATTCGAATGGCAAAAAGAGCAGGTCTGCTTCATGATATCGGCAAGTCGATCGATCATGAAGTGGAAGGGTCGCATGTACAGATCGGTGCGGACCTCTGCAGAAAATATAAAGAGTCTCAGATCGTGATCAATTCGGTCGAAGCTCACCACGGCGACGTGGAACCGGAATCACTGATCGCATGTCTTGTCCAGGCTGCGGATGCGATCTCGGCTGCCAGACCCGGAGCACGGCGTGAGACGCTCGAAACCTATACCAAGAGATTAAAACAGTTAGAAGATATTACAAACTCGTTCAAAGGTGTTGAGAAATCCTATGCCATTCAGGCAGGCAGAGAGATCCGCATCATGGTAGTTCCTGACCAGGTCAGTGACGATGAAATGGTACTGATGGCGAGAAATATCGCCAACAAGATCGAGGATGAACTCGAATATCCGGGCCAGATCAAAGTCAGTCTGATCAGAGAGTCCCGCGTTTTTGATTACGCTAAATAATGATTTTAAAGGAACAGACCCTGAAACCGCAGCCGCGGCGAAAGGTCTGTTCTTTTTTTGTGACATCGTTTTTTTTAAGATTGCAGGAATTGATTTGTTTGCATGAATATGTGAATATTCAGGCTAATTGTTGTGGAATTTTAGTGCAGTATGTGGTATATTGTCCTTGGTATGTAAGTACAGTTCACTAAACTTGAAACAACTACGGGGAAAGGAAGTGAGACATTTGCCTACACCACATAATCAGGCGGCCGAAGGCGAGATCGCGAAGACGATACTGCTGCCTGGAGATCCTTTGAGAGCAAAGTTTATTGCTGATAATTTCCTGGAAGATCCTGTTCAGTTCAATCAGGTCCGAAATATGTTCGGATTTACCGGCAGGTTCCGCGGAAAAGAAGTCTCTGTCATGGGGACCGGCATGGGATGCCCGTCTATAGGGATCTATACTTATGAACTGATTCATTTTTACGGGGTGAAAAACCTGATCAGAATCGGATCATGCGGTGCTATGCAGCCGGAACTGGAGCTGGGTGATATCGTGATGGCGGTAAGCGCAAGCACGGATTCCAATTACGGCCACCAGTATCATCTGCCCGGCAGCTACAGCGCCGGTGCGGATTACGAACTGCTTGAAAAAGCAGTAGAGAGTGCCAGGAAGAACGGATACCGCTTCACGGTAGGAAATGTCCTTTCCTCGGATTGCTTCTACGGCGACACACCGGAATGGGAACAGTGGGCTAAAATGGGAGTCCTTGCCGCAGAGATGGAAAGCTATGCGCTTTACTGCAATGCTGCAAGAGCAGGAAAGGATGTCAGGGCTCTCGGAATCTTTACCGTTTCGGATTCCATGGTTTCCAAGAAAGAAATGTCTGCCGATGAAAGGCAGAACAGCTTTACGAACATGATGACCGTGGCACTTGAGGCAGCCGTTTCTCTTTAAAGAACGGCATGAATAAGGGAATGAGTATCATTCCGGATACTATTATTATATGTGAGAGGAGAAACAACATGAAAAAAGCACTTATCATTGGTCTGACCTGTTTGATGGCATTCTCTGTGGTCGGATGCTCCAAGAAGAAAGAAACAGAAGCACCGAAGGCTGAGACAGAGCAGGCTGAAAAGACTACTTCCGGTGATGTTTATAACGTAATGTACCTTGTAAACGGAAACCTTGGCGACAAGTCCTTCTTCGACTCCGCCATGTCCGGTCTTGAAAAGCTGCAGGAAGACGGCCGCATCAACCTTCAGTATGTTGAGATGGGCGGCACCGATGCTGACCAGCCCAAATGGCTTTCCACTCTGTATGAAGTTGCTGACTCCGAAGAGTACGACGTGATCGTCTGCGGTACCTATCAGATGCCCGACTATCTGAAAGAAGTTGCTACTCAGTATCCGGACCAGAAATTCGTTATCTTCGACGATGACACCTATGCGGGTGAGAATGAAAACGTTGCAAACATCGTCTTCAAGCAGAACGACCTTGGCTATATCGTAGGCACCTTCGCCGGCTGCATGACCGAAGATACCTCTGTTGAGAAGATCAACGAGGATAAGGTCCTTGGTTTCGTCGGCGGCTACGACAGCCCCGTTATCAATGACTTCATGGTCGGCTATATCTCCGGTGCACAGGCTGTTGATCCCGAGATCAAAGTTGACGTCCGTTACACCTCCGACTATGTAGATACCGCTAAGGCTAAAGAGTACGGCATGTCCATGGTCAACGATTCCAAGTGCGACATTATCTGGGGCGTGGCCGGTAATGCAGGCAACGGCGCAGCTGAAGCTATCCTTGAGACCGGCGGCGGCTGGTTCATCGGTGTTGACTCTGACCAGGAGCTGACTCTTTCCGAGGACCTTGCAGCGATCACCCTTACTTCCGGCTTAAAGAACGTCGGCAATTCCCTGATCTGGTTCTTTGATCAGCTTGATGCCGGTGAGGAACTGTACGGCCAGAAAGTCTCCCTCGGTATCGTGGAAGGCGGCGTAGGCATCGTTACCGATAAGAACTTCGATAAATATGCAAGCGATGACACCAAGGCTGCAGTCGAGGCTGCAATCGATGCTGTCTCCAGCGGCGAGATCACTGTTCCCTCCGCATTCGACGAGGGCGGCAATGAGGCTGCTCAGGCTCTGCGTGACGAGGTTCGCCCGTAATCAGGCCTGAAACATCGTAAAAACGATAAATAAGTAAGTAAGCCGGCGGCGTGTCATGCCGCCGGATTTGATATGTCGGATTAGAAGAGAAGAATAGAAGGGGGGCGGTGTTTGAATGAGCGATGAAAATGCCATTCAGATGAAGGGTATCACGAA
>JBGUOI010000086.1:0-4305 GCA_045118075.1 Porcincola sp.
AAATTCCTGTACTATCATATGTAAATCCCTGTCAGAATGCAAATAAAGAAAATCCGCGAAAACAGGTCATACATTCATATTCCTGAAGTATGCTCCGTTTTTCTCGGATTTTCTCAAAATATCTCATTTTTATATCATCATTTGTCCCGAATGATCTCCTCCAGCGCGCTGAATTTGACTTTCCCATACTCATTGCGCGGGATTTCATCGATCACGTATACCCGGAAAGCCGAATTATGAAGATTGGTCTTGCCGCTGATAAAGGGAACGATCTCCCCGGACAGGCTATCGTCCGTAGTAAAGATGCTCATCCGCCGGTCATCACCCAGACAGACGAACTCCGAGTTCGGATACTGAGTCTTTAAGATCCGCTCCGTTTCATCCAGGCTGACCCTCAGGCCGAAAAGCTTCAGGAAACGTCCTTTTCTGCCGATAATATAGTAGAAACCGTCCTGATCTCTCAAAGCCATGTCCCCGGTGTGGTATTCACCGTTAAATTCGTCTCCCTTCTGCAGGTCTTCCCGCGAAAGGGCATAGCCCATCGTAACGTTCGGGCCGCGGTAGCCCAGCTCGCCCGATACGCTCCCATCCTCCGTCTTTGTTTCATCGATGAGGAACAGTTCGCCGTTCGGGATAGCTTTCCCGATGCTGCCGATCTTTGTCGTAGCCAGGGACGGATCCAGAAATGACATACGGGCGCTTGTCTCACTGGTACCGAATGTGGCGCAGAAACGTTTCCCGCTGCTTTCAGCGTAAGAAGCGATCCACTTGAACATTCTGTCTGTCAGCTTTCCTCCGCCTTCTGCCATCGTCTTTAAGGCGGGCAGATCCATCTTATCGAAGCCGATCCGCCGAAGGATCTCGTAGCTGAACGGCACGCCGCAGAAATTCGTCCCTTCGTTTTCCCTGATAAAATCCCAGAAAGCAGGGTCCATCAGATTAGCGCTGACCAAAAGGACACCGGCCCCGACGGTCAGGTGGCTGTTGATCACATTCAGTCCCATGGTGTAGTTCATCGGCAGGTCGCAGATGCCTTTTTCATCGACGGTCCACCCGAATACTTTCGCCACATTTTCGGCATTCGCTTCCAGGTTGCCGTACTTATGCCGCACCAGCTTGGGACTTCCCGTTGAGCCTGAAGTCGTGAGCAGCATGGACAGCTTTTCGTTCAGCGGATAGAGCTCATATCCTGTTCGGACCAGGCAGTAGCCGCATGAAGAAAACAGGCTCGTTTCGCCCGCCTCAGCGGCCATCTTTTCAGGAAGCCAGTAATATGCCGGCGTATACACCGAATCAAGCCGGTCCCTTAAGTCTTTGTCCATTCCCGCGCCGAGCAGCAGCGGAACCTGCCCGTTATTGATGAAGGCAAGATATCCGATCAGCGAACCGGCACAGTTCCCGCACAGGCAGAAAATAACGCATCGTCCCAGATCGAGTTTTTCAAACTCTCCGATCACCGAGCAGATGTCGCCGTACGTAAGACTGTAGCCCGCATCATCCTTTACGGCGATCTTACTTTGTTCATGTCTGTCAAGATTTAAGAACATCACTTTTCTCTCTTCCGTCAAAGGTCACATGCAAAGGTCACATGATCGTGCAGCCGTCCACCGCCAGAACCTGGCCGGACACATAAGAAGCCATATCCGAGATCATGTAAAGGCATGCCCACGCGATATCTTCCGGCTCGGCCAGCCTTCCCATGCAGATATTGCCGATCCGGCCTTCGAGCATCTTCGGGTCCGCCTGTTTCATCATATCCGTGTTCGTCAGTCCGGGTGCAATGGCGTTCACGCGGATCTTCTTCGGCGCCAGTTCTTTGGCAGCCGATTTTGTCAGCGAGATCACCGCTCCTTTCGTTGCTGAGTAAACCAGCTGTCCCCGGTTTCCCCGCAGCGCTGTCATGGACGTGATGTTCACGATGCTTCCGCCGTTTTCCTGACGGCCCATGATGCGGCTTGCCAGCTGCAGCATATTGATCGTCCCGTACACGTTGACCGCGAACATTTTTTCCGTATGTTCACGGCTGATCATCCCGATCAGTTCGTTGAACTCTACTCCGGCATTGTTGACCAGGCCGTCAATATGGCCATTCTCTTTTTTGACCCGCATGACAGCCTCCCTGCAGGCGGCTTCATCGGTGATGTCAAAATACAGGGAACGGATACATCCGCTGCTTTGCGGATCAAATTCATCAGCCCACTCTTCGATCGAGCCCTCCCTGGTGGCGGTCCCGTAGACAACGGCTCCGTTACGGGCGAAGACCTGTGCAATAGCTTTTCCGATTCCCCGGCTGGCGCCGGTGACGATGCACACTTTTCCGGTAAGCATATCTTTCTCCTTATCTCCGGGCGGTCAGATCTCCACGCCGTATTTGGCGAGCAGCCGCTTTCCGTTCTCATAAGAGCCATAGTGAAGAATGTCTTCCGCCTCAAACATAACGTCAAACGCATCCTCCAGCTCCGAGATCAGCGACAGGTGAGCCACCGAATCCCAGACAGGTACATCCTTGAACGTGAACGCCTCTCCGAGCGATGCCTGATCAACTCCAAAAACATCCATAAAGATCCGGTCGTATTTTTCCAAATTCGTCATATGGCATTCTCCTCCCCGGACAGCTTCTCCAGCGTGTCGTCCAGTGTCTTCCGGTTTTCTGCGCGAAGGACAGTGACTCCTTTAATAGTTTTCTTCACCAGTCCGGACAGCGTTTTTCCGGCTCCGCATTCAATAAAGGTATCGATCCCGCTCTGATACATGTTCTCGAGCGTCCGGACCCAGTATACAGGACTCATTGCCTGCCTGACAAGCATCTGAGCCGCAGATGCTCCGTCTTTTAAAGGCTCCCCGTCCACATTCATGAATACCGGAAAAGCGGGATCACTCATGAAGATTCCTGAAAGAGCCTCTTTCAGCTTCATTGCCGCCGGTTCCATCATGGCACAGTGGAAAGGCGCACTGACGGCCAGCTTCACACACCTTAAGCCCTTCTGCTCCGCGATCTTCAAAGCTTCGTCCACACCGGCTGCCGATCCGGAGACGACCGTCTGCACCGGACTGTTGTAATTGGCGGCCGTGACATATCCGCCGCTCACGCTGCGGCAGATCTCTTCCACCTGCTCAGAAGAAGCTCCGACAAAAGCGGCCATCGCACCTTCACCGGGAGCAACTGCCTCCTGCATGGCATCTGCCCGCAGCTGTATGATCCTGAACGCATCTTCCATCGACATGACTCCCGCATAAACGAGCGCCGCGTACTCCCCGAGGGAAAAACCGGCTGCGGCATCCGCCCTGATGCCGTGCGAGCGAAGGATCATGCCGGCCGCAATATCACCGGCAAGCATGCAAGGCTGAGTATTATGAGTCAGGTTCAGTTCATCCTGGGTTCCCTCAAAGCAAAGAGCGGAGATTTCTCTCCCCAGGACCCTGTTTGCGCAGTCGAACACGTCCCGGGCTGCCGGCTCCGTGTCATACAGGTCTTTCATCATGCCCGGATACTGGGCTCCCTGCCCGGAAAACAAAACTCCAATCTTCATAATCAGCTGATCTCCTTATAAATCTTTCTTCAAGCATCATAACACATTTTATCTGCTGATGACACAGGGCTGCCTCCCGACATCAGACAAAAAAGCAGGCAGCCGGATCAGATCCGGTGCCTGCACTCTTTCGCGGTGTTCTTACCTGCCGCCGGTCACAGCTTTGACTGTCTCTCCTTTTTGATCTCCTTAAGCTCATCGAAGACCACGTCGTTGAGTACCTTAATATAGGTTCCCTTCATTCCGGACGATCTTGACTCAATGACCCCTGCGCTCTCGAATTTCCTGAGGGCGTTGACGATCACTGAGCGGGTGATCCCGACTCTGTCCGCGATCTTGCTGGCAACCAGGACTCCCTCGCTGCCGCCCAACTCATCAAAGATGTGGATGATCGCTTCCAGTTCAGAATAAGACAGCGTAGTGATCGCAGATTTGACGATCTGGATCTTACGGCTCTCTTCTGCATTTTCTTCGTGTACGGAGCGCATCATCTCCAATCCCACGACCGTTGTGCCGTATTCGCTCAGGATGATGTCATCGATTTCGTAGATACCCTCGGATTTGTACATGAACAAAGTTCCCAGGCGCTCACCGGCGATATCGATCGGGTTGATCATCACCTGGTAGCTTCCCGTGGAGATGTTCTCAAATCCCAGCGTCTCAAGATTGACATTCTCCTTTGTGGAGAGGATGCTCAGAAAACGTTCATTCAGCATGGGATCGATAAAGTTGCCCACCGTATCCGCGATCAGTTCATGAATCTCTTCCACGCCTT
>JBGUOI010000087.1:0-11264 GCA_045118075.1 Porcincola sp.
ATGTGAAGGGTTTCCGCACGAAGGAATACATACTGAAGCGGAAGCTCATGCTGCATAAATACGGGATCCGCATCAGGGAAACCTAGAACGGAGATTTTTCTATGGGCAGGAAATTCAAAGAAGGTCTCGACTACTTTGAACTGGACTGTCAGATGGACGATAAAATCAAACTCATACAGGCTGAGTTTGGTCTAAAAGGGTTTGCGGTAGTTGTTAAGCTCTTTCAAAGGATATACGGGGAGCGAGGTTACTATTGTGAATGGAACGAAGACTCTATCTTGCTGTTTACGTCGGAAAACGGTTTATCCAGTGAGAACAAATTCCTGATTCAGGACATAACGGAAGCCTGTATCCGAAGGGGACTTTTTTCAGAGAAGCTTTACAGAGAGTACGGGATCTTGACGTCACACGGGATCCAGGAGAGGTACCTCAACGCCGTGTCCAGGCGGGAGAGCGTGAAGCTGGAAAAAGCCTACCTTCTGGTTGATGTCGTCAAAAATAATATTTCTGTTGACAGAAATAAAATAAATGTAAACAGAAATGGAGAAAATGCTGACAGAAATGAACAGAGTAGAGAAGAGAAGAGTAGAGAAGAAAAAGAAAAGATTCTAGAAAAGAAAGCAGCCTCTCAGGTCCGTGGCGTAACCTTGATGAAGCTCATCGAGGAACGGCAATTCAGCCCCGAGGTAACAGGTGCCCTTAAAGAATGGGTCATGTACAAGAAAGAGAAAAGACAGGGGTACAAGGAAGCGGGATTTCGTGCTCTGCTTACACAGGTCGAGAAGATGGCCGCTAAATACGGTGATGCTGCTGTTATAGAAATTATCGCACAGAGCATGTCAAACGGATACATGGGTATCACCTGGGAGAATATCGGGAGAGTCAGCAGTCGAAAAAAGGCATCTGCTGCCGGGAACCGGTTCAACAATTTCCCCCAGCGTGATAATGATTATGACAATATCGAAAAGCAGCTGCTTGGAGCGAGAAAGGAGAGCGGATAATTAATGTTTGATAAATTCGGAGAGATGGACTCTGCCGACGAACTGAATGAACTGGCAACGAATTTCCTCAAAGAGGGAGATAAGGATTCACTGAAAGCCATGGCAGAGGAAAACGGGATCCCCGCAGAGTATGCCGAGATGTTCATAGACGGTGATATCCCGTTTCTGGTTGACCCGATCACGGCCGCAAACGGAAAACTCGACCTTGAGTCTAAGGAACTGGGGCTGAAGGGCCTTATGAGCGACTGGGTCGAGTACATCCGCGGACTGTGCATGGAGAAGCCCGAAATGGCAGCAGCCGTAAGGTCGAAGGGCAAAAGCCTGAAGGAATGCATGGGGAAGCTGCTCAAGTTCTCCTTTGAGAACCGAGTGCAGGTCAGCGAGGAGATCATCAAGGCGGCGAAGATATCCGCAAAACGTGTCGATTTCGGTATCCCCGGGATGGGCGAAGCCAAGAAGATGATCCGTGAATACTACCTCGAGGGAACAAAATGAGAAAAAGAGATCTACCGGAACTGCCGGTGCTCGGGGCAACCGACGAGATCGTCAGATTGGCCAAGAGCGACAGGGGGAGACTCAGACAGATCGGTGTCTGGGATAAACGTAAGAAAAAGGCATTCAGAGTCATCTATTCGCGGGCAGTGAAGTGGGGAACAGTCCTGAAGGTGGCCTTATTCTGCAGAGAGGACTTGCTCGCCGGCGAACTCCTCCCACGGTATGAAATATACATATCCACGACAGAAGATGAGGACAAGACCTATCTTCCGAAGGAAAAGAAGTGGTCTGAAGCATCCATAGGCAATCTGATCGTTGCGGATGGATACAAAATCTACCATGGAAGCCAAATGGAAGAATGGGAAGAGCCGGGAGCAAGGGAGACGGTGGCCAAAGAGCTCGGGGCATACTCCAACTGCACGGAAAAGACTACCGTCTTCGATCTGGTCAACACATGGCAGCAGCTCAGGAGAGCCCGAAGGCTGCGAGGACGGCATCAGCGAGAAAAAGCGAGGATAGACCTTGCGATGGAGACGGTGCCCGATCTTCCGAAGGATTGGTTGAAATGGGTCTACGATTCCGCATACAGCCATGCCCAGTATATGATGTACCACCCCGGTGACAAGGAAAACAGCGCGTGGTGTTCCGCCTGCGGGTTTAACGTGAAACTTAAAAAGAGAGCTAAGCATCAGGAGCACGTGCGGTGCCCGAAATGTGGAAAGAAGGTCCTCGCGCTGTCATGGAACAGGCAGAAAACTATTTCGAACAAAAAGGAGCCGGCAATACTGCAGGAAAGGAAAGACGGCGGCTATGTTCTCAGAGTGTTTGCAAGCAGGATATCTCGGAGAAAAGAAACAGACTGGAAACTAAACGAAAGAGAATCATATATCCATGAGAGGTTCAGAATCTTTCTCGACAGGTCTTTCAGACAGGAAACGATATACGAGTACACAATCTGGCGGACAAAATATGAGCACGATGAGGAGAGATGGTGCTACGGAAGCGATGCCGCTTATGGGTACGGATATTACTACAAAACCTCGGATGACTGTATTTTGTACTACCGCAACCTGGCAAGGATCCGAAAAGGCACCTGTCTCCAATACATCCCGATAGAAAAACTCTTTAAGAAAAACGAGGGCTGTTACGGGAGCGTGGTGAAAATGCTGGATAGGCTTAAAAGCATGCCCCAGCTCGAATACCTGATCAAAGCAGGTCTCTATCGTTTGGCATGGGACCTGTCGACACGGGGAAATTATGAGAAAATCCTGGATACTGAAAAGAAGGGTCTTCTCAAGGCTTTGGGCATCGACCGGCAGCAGCTGGACATGGCCGTCAGGATGAATATGTCTGTCCTGCAGTTCACGACAATGAAAGCTGCTATGGAGACAGGATACAGGCTGAGCAGGCAGCAGGTGGAATGGTATTCGCGGGAGATTGGAAGAGATCTCACAAAGAAAATACTGAAGTATGGGCACCCGGTGAAGATGATGAATTATATCAGCGGACTTTTAAAACAGGGATGGAAGACAGGCGATTATGTCGATTATCTGGAAGACGTAAAGGTCCTGCATCTCGGAGAGACCGAGGACGTGCTTTTCCCGAAGAACTTCGGACCGGCTCATGAACGCCTGGCCGAACAGCGGCGCGACAAGGAGGAAGAGATCAGGAAGGCAACGATCAAAAAGAAGGACCGCATGCTGCGGGCTATGCTTCCTGATCTTAAAGAACTGTATACGGGGACGAAGGCCGAAGGATGCTATGTGATGGTCCTGCCTACCTGCAAAGAGGACTTTAACAGGGAGGGCCGTGAAAATCACAACTGTGTGGGCGGTTCATACTTCGACAAGATGCTCGAAGGAAAGAGCGTGGTCCTCTTCCTCAGAAAATCGGAGGAGCCGGACAGTGCGTTCTGTACCGTAGAGATGGACGGCAGCAGGATCGTGCAGTGCAGGGCAATAAGAAACTCGGTTCCGCCGAAGGAGGTCACAGAGTTCATGGAACGCTATGCGAAGGAAGTGGAGCGGCGGATCCGCAGGAAGGAAGCCGAAAAGGCAGCAGGCGAACAGGTATTGATCCCCGCGATCTGAATTGCGCCGGCGCAAAAGGAAGAAGGTGAGCATGTTCTTTTTCACAGAGGATGCAGACTGGCCTCTCAAAGATTTGGAGGTCAAGTATGAAGTAATGTTGACCGTAGCGGTAAAAGAGATATACGACAACAGGAAGGGAAAGGTACGCCGGATCAGCGAAACAGAACAGGGCTTCGCGATCAGTGAAGGCAGTATCACAAAGACAGAATGGAGAAGGCGGGCGGAAAAGGCCATTCATGAAAACGGCATGGACAGCCTGCTGGAAGAGATAAAAGAGCATTGCAGAAAATACTGTGCATGGTTCAAAAGGGAACCTGAATCAGAACTTGAACTGTATGCAATGCAGTGCCTGGCGTCGAAAGCGTTTGAGGCATGGACAGAATTCGGAGGTGAATAGATGGAGAAATATACACAGCTTACAATGGACCTCGGCCAGTACCGCGCGGCCAAGGAAGAGATAAAGAACGACCTTGCTGGGATCGTTAAGAGCTTTGTGAGGGTCGGCTGGCAGTTATGGCGGATAAGCATGTCTGAAGCATATAAGCAGGACGGTTATGCGACAATAGCGGAATTCGCAAAAGCGGAATATGGTATGACTCCCTCGGGGGTGAGTCGGTTCATCGAAGTGTATGAGAAATATTCTGCAGAAGGAGACACGCCCGAGCTAAAGGAAGAATACCGAGAGTACAATTTCAGCCAACTGACAGAGATGCTGCAGATCCCGGAGGAGAGCAGGGCGATGTTCCTTCCTGAGGCAAAGAGGGAATCAATTCGGGACTATAAAGCGTACACCAAGGAGAACGAGAACGATCCCGATCGGCTCCTGAACTGGATGAAGGAACCCGAGGATGAAGAGGGGAAAGCAATCATTGAATTCTTCAAGAGTGAGAAAGAGAGGATGGATTCTTTCTTTGGCAGCAGGGCATTCGCCGAGGGAAACGTGAAAGAACTGTCGGAGATCCTGAACCCTTCAGGGAATATGCATTTCAGACATAAGACGGTCTTCATGATGTTCTACAGCTTCGAGAAAGGAATGATGGTGAACCTCTTCGGCCAATCTCCCCGGCCCGTGAAATGGGAAGACTTCATAAACCGCGTGAAAGAGCTGTTCTGCTCAGATGGTGAAGGGCCCGTAACATGGGAACAGTGCTTTGGCAGAAAGGATCCCGAGCCGGCAGCAGTCGAGGAGGATCAGTCTGCAGATAAAACAGCCGGAACGGACGGGGCAGCAGGCGAAAAGGTAATTACAAATGTAATTACCGAACCTTCTCCGAGCGATGAGAAACAGATTCCGGGCCAGGACAGCATAGAGAATCACCCTGAGTTTATGCCGATGCCCCAGACCGCGCAGGAGGAACCGACTGAGGCCCAAGGGGTGCCGGATGAGATCAATCCGCATCAGGTAATTGCGCCGGCGCAAAAGCAGGAGCTGACGGAAGAGCAGCAGTATGATGCAGAGCAGAGAAAGATCGACCGAGAGACAAAGAAAAAGCTTCAGGAGATGGAAGACGAAGAAAAGATGTCCCATCTTCCGAGCGATGACGGCCCGAAGATCCACAGGATAAAGCTGGCATCAAATTATTATGATGACGTTGCGACGGGAAAGAAGACCTTTGAACTCCGTAAGAATGATCGCGGATACCGTGAAGGGCATAAGCTCGAACTGCTGGAATTTGCGGAGGGAAGGCATACGGGCCGCGTGATCAAGGCCAATATTACTTATATGCTTGAGGACTATAGCGGCCTGGAGGATGGCTACTGTATCCTCGGGATCCGCGTAACCGAAGTGAATTGAGTGGTGCTTTCTGATCAGCGATCCGAAAGAATGAAATATATCACACACCATTAATCAGCAAAAGGGAGGAGCACGGCCTGTGTGCTCCTCCGGGAAGGAGACGGAGCAATGAAATTAGACAGGCTGGTTAACCTAGATGACCTGGACATGCCGGGACACACCAAGATCAGGGCGGCGCTGGAAAAATGGCAGAAGGAGCACCCGATCAATGAGATCAAGATAGGTGAGACAGATGATTTTTACCTGGTCTTGAAGCGGAAGGAGGAAAAGAAGTGATGGACGTGATGGAGAAGATCTTCGAAAAGGTTGGCGAACCGGCTATGCTGGAGCAGCTGGCCGAGGAGTGCGGTGAGCTTGCAATGGCATGCCTGAAAGTAGGCCACATAGCTCAGAAGATGGCCAGGATAGAGCGGAATGATAATCCTACACCGAAAACTTTGGAAGAGTGCATAGAAGAATTCCATGTAGAGGCCGCAGATTTGGAAATCACTCTTGAAGCAATGATGCTCAGCCCATGGGTACAGGTGGAACGCATCAATTTTTATTACGATGAGCACAAGAAACGGTGGCGCGACCGTCTTGGACTCGGGGAGGGCAGTGATGAGTAAATGCAGATCATGTGGAGCTGAGATCATCTGGATCAGGATGGCTTCGGGAAAGAAAATGCCCGTCGATGCCGATCCGGTAACGTACTGGGCAAGGATGGGAGGTTCTGAGAAGATAGTCACTCCAAACGGCGAAGTGGTAAGCTGTGAGCTTCAGGGCGAGGATAAAGACGCGACAGGAATAGGTTATATTTCTCACTTTTCGACATGTCCTTACGCGGACAGACACAGGAGAAGATAAGGGAGGGCAGTGATGGCGATAAAACCGATTGAAGAGATCCCCCTGTCTCCTTCCGATAAGCGCATATCATATCGTGAGAAGATCCGTGAAGACATACGGAGCGCGATCAGCGGGAAGATAGATAAGTTCGAATTCGACGGGGATTATAACTGGAAATACCTCGCTCAGTACGCCAGGGAAGAAGCAGACATGATTTGGCGTAAGACATACAGTGACCTGATCAGGAAAAAGAAGGAGGCAGCAGGCCTTAATGACGGTCACTATTATGTCGGCGGGTTACCTTCCTTCAAACTGAAAGGTCAGTATATCAAGATCAGCTCTGTAAAGATGCCTGACAGGAACCATGTATACTGCAGCATTGATTTTGATGCTCCGGAGAAACTGACAGATCAGGCAATAAAGGAAATGCTGGAGGACAAGGCCGAAGAGGAAAGAAAAGCGGCAGAGACAAAAGAGAAGGCAGAAAGAAATGATCTTACTGCCAAGATCAAAGACCTGGATATGTCTCATCGTACCAGAACAGTACTGCTGAGAGCGGGGATTAATACCATGGCCGATCTGCAGGACAAAAGCCGGGAAAGCATCAGCCGTATCAGGAACATGGGCCCGAAAGGCACACAGGAAACGATTGATATGATGGAGAGATTCGGGATCAAACCGACAGGAGAGGATTAATGAGCTGCATAGACAAATTAGACAAGAAAAAGTTCGCCAGGAACCTTAATAACGCTCTGGCAAAGAAAGACTGGTCCCAGAGTGACCTGGCACGGGCAATCGGCATTGATGTTGCCAATGTCAACGCCTATGTCAATGCAAAGTGCTTCCCTCATGTGGCGGTGCTTTGGCAAATGGCAAAGGCATTTGGGATGACGATAGAAGAGCTAATAGACGGAGCGGTAGAAGAAGAGTGAGAGAGGCATAGTCTCGGAAGAGGAGAAAAATCAAATGCTGAAGGAAATAGGCGTAAAAGAAGCACTGGAAATGCCGGACGAGGTTGTATTTGCAGATGAGCCGCCGATCGAGACAGATGACACGGCTCCTGAGACCGTATCGGAGGAGACGCTCAGAGAAATGGGGGTAGACCTGACAAAATGATGCCGAGACTCTGGAAGTATGTGATCGAGAACGGAAAACTGTATGCGGTTTGTCCTGATTGTAAGCGTAAAATGATCATGTTCGCTTCCTGGGAATCAAACCCATACCATAAATGCCCGTTCTGCTGGACTATGCGTGAACTCTATGCAGGCTGGTATAAGCGATGGAGGGAGAAGGCGTATGGAAAACAGAAAAGGCAGGAGAGGATAGAAGAATGAGGGCGCTTAAATATATCAGACGGTCCGGAGCAATCCGTATCATTTCCGCCACGGTAAACGGCGGTGAGGGAGAGATAACAATCGGCAGGTGGGCAGGCACTGTCATTTGGAACACTAACGAACGCGGCTGGGAGCATGTGAGCGTACACCCGTATGATCTCCGCATTACGCCAAGCTGGGATGATATGTGCCGTATCAAAGATATCTTCTGGAAAGATGAGGAAGCCGTGATACAGGTACACCCGCCGAAAAGCAAGTACGTGAATATAATGCCGAACTGCCTTCACCTGAGAAGACCCGTAGGCGGTATCCGAAATATGGATCCGGAATGGGATGAGGTGTAAATGTAAAGAGGAGGGAGGAGGATATGAGGAAAATGACATGGTTTGGGTTTTTATGGCGGCTGGGTATTTTTGTACTCGGAGTGTATTGCGGAGTATTTCTGACTGCACTCATTGCGGCAGGTCACAGGGAGGATTTTGAGGAAGATGAACGGAAAGACCTCACTCGGGCAGGAGGCGAGCCGAAGGACGAAGATCCGGCAGAGTAGAATGTTTTATAACTTCTGCAGATGCTGCGGAATACCGGTAAGCACACGGCTAAATTATTGTCCGATGTGCTATAAGCCGATAAGGGAGGATAATCACTGATGGATGACAGAACCACGGAAGATCTTTTTCCTGAGGACACGAAAAAGATTGAGGATGGTACCGACACAAATGTCGGCACCGAATCCGATGAGCTAGTAAGCAGACGGGCGGTAATTAAATCTGTCACGCGAGAATATAACAGGCGGAGAACGGGTGATGGACTTAAACTTGCATGGATAGAAAAGGCGATAAACGGAACACCATCCGCACAACCAGAAATCATCCGTTGCAATTCTTGCAAACACTGGACTCAAACTACGGGAAAAATGAAGGGCTATGGACTTGGCAGGTGCGATTATCTTAATGCTGACTTGGTAACATGCAATGGATTTTGCTATTGGGCAGAAAGGCGAAATGATGAGATTGATTGATGCAGATGGTTTAAAACAGCATATTGATAAATTGCCCGCACTCCCAGATGGAAATTTTGCAGGAAATCACAGCGCTTTAAAAGCTCTTATAAACATGCAACCGACCATCGAACCTTCCGCACAGCCCAAACAGAAGACGGGACGGTGGATAAGTGAACAGGACATGGCAGACAAACTCACAAGGCTGATAAATGAGTTTGAAATGATTCTGTCGGATATCAGAGAAAAAGAAGTCGATGATTCTGTTTGCGGTCTTTGTGAATACGATGCGGATCACGGTATGGACGGATATGCAAACGAGTGTCCGGGATTTGAAAAAGATGATTGCTTTAAACTGAAAGACGAATACAGAAAACAGTGGATGAGCATGAAGTACTGAAGGAAGGTGAAGGGTAACCGAATGATTAAACAGCCATTTAATTTCTGGGTTGGCGTTTTTTGCGGTTTTTGTTTCGTTGTAGGTATCGCAAAAGGGAGAGATTCATTTACATTGTGCATATCAGCACTTACTACAGTGTTGAATCTTGCAATCGGGATTGGGGGGGTGGTGACAGATGAGCCTTAAAGCATATTCGGTTACCGACCGTACAGACTGTTCTTTTTCAACTGTAGTTTTTGCTGAATCGGCAGGAAAGGCGAAAGCTATCTGCTATCAATCTGAAAAGTTTGATGATGTAGCCTGGACGGACCTATGGGCGAAGCGTGTTCCTGCGTTGGACGACGCTTACCGAGGCCGTAAAGAAATGGATTGGTGCGATGACAGAGACAGGCTGCGAATGGTCAGAGATGCTGACTTCCAGTGTTCGCCCGAGGTAGATATAGACTATGATGAGTGTAAAACCTGCCCGGGATTCCTATATTGCGGACGGGTTGAAGGTTGGAGGGATGAGAATAATGGACGAGAGGGTCTGCGAGACATGCAGACATGAGGAAAAAGGCCTGGACGAGTCTCCGTGCAGGGATTGCGATTTAGAGACAGGAGGCGGATGGGAACAAAAAGATCCTGACGAATATGTGAGAGAAGTGTTCCGGAGGAGATATGACAAGAAAGACAGACAGTAAAAAATCAGCCCCGATTCATATACGGGACTGATTGTTAATGGCTATGCGAAGCAACCGTTTAATTTCTGTCTGCTTGGATTTGCCGTCGAGAGCATCCAGAATATCTTTGTCTGTACGCTGGTTTAATTTAAGGCCGATGAAGGTAGTGTTTTGCCTTGTCCATTCTTTTCTGGCATTACTTTCAGGCATATAAATACTCCTTTAGAGAAGGGCCGGTTGCCCGGCCCTGTTGCCAAGTTACTTTTTAACGATGGCGATTTTATCGAGGAGTTCAAGGATTTCCTCTTTTGTGTATTCTTTTTTCTCGCCTTCCGAGATCGTTAAACGAAGTTCATAAAGAGTTGCAAGTTCGATTTTTTTGATTTCATTTTCGCTTGGCATTGTGGTTACCTCTCTTTCATTTGATATATTAATTATATCATGGGTTTAACCCATTGTCAAGGAAAATGTTATCTTTTTGAGGAGGAGAGGCATGACAACAGGTGAAGCATTAAGTGTTCTGAGGGACATGAAAGAAATCTGTGACCAGTGTAAATCCACAAAATGGCGGGATGCGCTGGAAACAGCTATCGAAGCGTTGGAATTGATTGAAATGTTGGAGGATGATGGAAAGTGATATGGAGAAGGCTGATAAGAACGACAAAGAGAAACGGATCCTTTCAGTCCTCTCGCTGTGGTGTCTGGAAAGATATACAGATCATGAAGCCATAACATTGATCTATAAAATCATGACGGAGGGAGAAAAAGAGGATGAACAGCGCTGATGCTAAGATGTATCTCCGCCAGATAAAAGATGGTGAATCGGCAGCAGGCCGCCTGGAAGACCGGCTTGCTACGATCAACGCAGAGATGGCCGGCATCAAAGGTCTGACCTATGACAAAGAGGCAGTGCATTCGATCCCTATTTCTGACAGGCTCACAGAGCTTATGATCAAATATGAGGATACTGCGGAAGAACTGTGGGCGCTTAAAGAGGAGCTGCTGGAGAGAAGGACAACGATCTGCGAGGAGATAGAACAGCTGGAGGATGAGAGACAGAGGCAGGTACTCTATTATTTGTACGTCAAGCATATGTCCTGGGATGAAGTAGCAAAGGCCATGGGGTACTCACGCAGATGGGTCGAACACATTCACGGCCATGCGCTTCTTGAATTTGGAAAAAGAGTTCGTTGAAGTTCGTATTCATCTCATGATATTATTATGCTGACAAAAACAAGCGAAGCAGAGGCACGGGGACAAATTGTTCCCGGCCTCTTTTTCTTTAACCCCATACACAATATCGGGAGGCTGATTCGATTGGGCTCAAACGTGCGCTACAAGAATGGCAACAGGAGGAGGAAGCTGAGAGCGAGGATGAAGGCAATAGGAGCTCCTTGCGCGATCTGCGGCAAACCCATCAGGTATGACGAGCCGTCCGACTCAGAACACCCCCTCTCATTTGTGATCGACGAGATCCATCCCGTTTCCAGATACAAAGAGTTCGGCTACAGCTCAGCGACTGAAGCAGCTCTTGACTGGAATAATGTTCAAGCTTGTCATTATATGTGCAATCAGATGAAAAGTAACAGAACAATGGAAGAAATGAGGCGGAGAACCGACTATCAGCTGGATGGGAAATGGTGAGGCAGTCGGCCGGTGGGG
>JBGUOI010000088.1:0-2821 GCA_045118075.1 Porcincola sp.
CTGCGGTCTACACGCTGCAGCCGCGCCTTTCTCAGATACTCTTCTTCAGTCTCAGGATATTCTGTCCGTTCTTATATTCGTAATCCACGCTGTCCATCGTCTTTTTCGTCATGAATATGCCCAGGCCTCCGATCCTCCGCTCTTCCGCAGAGAGCGTTACGTCCGGATCCCTCCTTTGCAGCGGATCAAACGGAATGCCATTATCCATAAAGGTAATGGTTACTTCGACCGGTTCATCGGAAAACTCAATCCGCACGATCGCGTTTCCCTGATCCGGAGCGTAGGCGTAGCTTGCGATGTTTACAAAAATCTCTTCCACCGCCACAAGAATCTGCATCTTCTGCTTTATGGAAATGCTTGTCCATTCCAGATGCCCTTCAATGAAATCCAGAACAAGCGGAAGATTCTTCAGCTCCGCCGCTATGACCAGTTCATTGTTTTCAGGCTGCCCATTCCTGTTCATACCCTCTGTACCTCTGCCATCCTTCCTTCATGATCCAGAAGCTTTCCGTATCTGAAAAGCGAATGAATCAATTTCCCTCTCAACTGAGACCCGGCATGAGGCCAGCTGCTCACTCAACTGTAAGAATATCCGAGAAACCGGTAACCTCAAAGATCTCCATGATCGTCTCGTTCACATGGATCACCTTCATGCTTCCCTGGTTGTTCATCGTCTTCTGGGCTGAAAGCAGCACACGCAGACCGGCAGAAGAGATATACTCCAGTTTCTCAAAATCCATAATCAGTTCCGTCACACCGTCAAGGGAGGACTTCAGCTCGACCTCAAGAACGGGAGATGTAGTGGTATCCAGTCTTCCTTCCAGAGCAATGACAAGTTTTCCGTTCTCTGCCTGCTTGTTGATGTTCAGCATGTTCTACCTCCTAAATTTGCCAATTCCGTTTTCTTTCTCCGCCGGACGATCCTCCGGTCCTGTTTTTATAATAAGATCTGCTGTCCTTCTTCACTCCAACAAATGATCTGTCAATAAAGCACCTTAACACAGATAGAGCCAAATTTCAACCCGTGTTTCCTCAGAAGCGCCCGATCAGTTTCCTGCACTTCATCAGGACTCTGCGGTGCCGTTCGCTGACCGCTTTCGCGTTGATCCCCAGCACTGCTCCGATCTCTTCATTCTTCATCTTCTGGAAATAGATCATGGTGATGAGCTCTCTCTCATTATCCGACAGCTTAGTCAGAAGATCATAGACCTCCCTCTGGTCCTCCTGCTGAAAGATCTCATACTCATCCTCATAGGAAGGTTCGATCACATTCTCCTCGTCATCCAGCGAGACATGGTTCCGCAGACTGCCCTTGCGGTATTCGTCAATCAGAGCGTTCCTGGCGATATTGGTCAGCCAGGTCTTCACGGAAGCCCGCGCCGGATCAAACTGTTCATAATGTGTCATCGCCTTGATAAAAATATCGCTGACAAGGTCCTCCGCCCGTTCCCTGTGCAGGATCTGGCCGTATATAAAGTTGTAGATATTCGAGAAATATTTTTCATAGACCGTTTCAAACGGTTCTTTTACCCTGTTTGTCTCCATAAGCCATGCTCTCCCGTCCTTCTGCCATGGCAGCAGATGATTTCTGATTATACAACATATCGGGAGAAACCGCCAGTGATCAGAGCCCTTCCCCGCGAAAACATTCCTTTCTTTTTCTTATTTTTTGCCTGTTTTTTTCTGTAATTTTTTTAATGGAAAAGTTACAAAACCGCGTGGATCGTCCCGTCTTTTTTCGTATAACAAGATATAACACATCAACGCCGCAGAAAGCGGATGTGTTCTATGATCGAATAAGCAGCTTCCTCCGGTGCGGATCCGTCCGGAGCATCCTGCAGACTATATAGTTTCCGATTGATTCAGACAGAAGAACAGAGAAAGGCAGAAAGAGATGATGAAAGATTTAGAGCAGACACTGTATGATACTGATTTTTCGAAGGATACGGATTTAAAGAGCCGTCTGGCCGCAAGGCTGTTCGGTTCCGCATCTTCTTCCAAGGTCAGATCCATCGCTTACAGGCAGCTTACCGATGAGGAGACAGAGCTTGTAAACGCGGCGCAGGGCATCTGGGTCGATGACAAAGACAAAAACCTTTTCTGAGGAAACACTGGTTTATCAGAATTCCTCTAAGTATAGATGTTGTCCGGCATACAGCTGAAACGGACAAAGAGACGGTATCAATCTCCCTGTACCGTCTCTTTTGTGTACACATTTTGTATAGACTCGCTTATCCCAGAGGTTTTCATATGAAACGGCGGCCCCGTACAGTTACAGGGCCGCCGATCCTGTTTCATGGCGCTGCAATTATCTTACTTCAGTACAACATCCGCCGCGTAATAATCCGAGAAGCCTGCCCACTGCGGGGTGAAGCTCTCCACCCTGCTGCCCAGGCAGTACAGGTGCAGTTCCTCACAGATCGGAATCCATGCGGCATCCTCCCCGATCAGCTTCTTCTCAAGAGCCTGGTACTCCGCCTCGCGCTCTCCATCGTCCACGATCGCGGAAGCTGCGGCAACTCTTGCCATGACTTCGGTATCCGGATAATTCAGGCTGCGCTGCGTCGTATTCTCTTTATTTCCGAAGAAAGAATACATAATGTTCGCCGGATCATTGTAATCCATGCCCCAGCGGGCGACGAAAGAATCCATGTTTCCGCTGATGCGCAGATCCAGCCATGCCGAGTGATCATAGGTCTTGATCTGCGCTTTGATGCCGACTGCCTTCAGCATCTCGCTGATCGTCTGGTAAACCAGAACCGTATTTGTATTGGCGGAAGAATCCATAGCCAGTTCAAAGCTGACTTCTCCTTCTTTGTAT
>JBGUOI010000089.1:0-3967 GCA_045118075.1 Porcincola sp.
AAAAGGGAGGTCAATGCTCTTTTTATTTGAATCTCCCATAAAATCAAGGTTTATGAACTAAAAACAGGTAGTGAACTTGACACTACCGGGCTGATCAGGGAGGAAATAACATGAAAAAAACAGTTATCGGCGTTATCGGCTGCGGTGTCATCAGCAATACTTACCTGCGTGACTTAAAGCGGCTGTGCCCGGAACTTACCGTCAAGGCAGTTGCGGACACAATTCCCGAGGCGGCCGCGCGCCAGAAGGAAGCTTTTGATATTCCCGTTGGCTGCACACCGGAAGAAATGCTGGCTGATCCCGAGATCGAGATCGTGGTCAACCTGACGCCGCCGCTGCTTCACACAAAGGTGAATCGCCAGATCCTGGAAGCCGGCAAACATCTCTTTTGCGAGAAGCCTTTTGCGCTGACGATGGAGGATGCAGAGGCGACGGTCGCACTGGCAAAGGAAAAAGGACTGGTCATTGGCTGCGCCCCGGACAGCTTCCTGGGAAGCTCCCTGACCACCTGCAAAAAGCTCATCGATGACGGAAGGATCGGAAAGCCGCTTTACATCTGCATGAATATGATGAGCTGCGGTGTGGAGACATGGCATCCGAAGCCGGAGAATTTCTACCGGGAAGGCGGCGGACCGATCTATGATATGGGCGGCTACTATTTCAGTGCGCTCGTCACCATGTTCGGACCGGTGGAAAGCGTCTTTGCTTTAGGGGGCAAAGGTTTTGAAGAGCGCGTCATCTATACGCCGGAACGCTTCGGAACCACTTTCCCCGTAGAAGTCCCGACCCACTACAGCGCACTGCTGAAACTGAAGAACGGCATGATCGTCAACGCCAATTTCAGCTTTGATATCTGGAAGAACAATATGCCCATGTTCGAAGTCTACGGCACCGAAGGAACCCTGGAAGTGCCCGATCCCAACATGCACGGAGGTACTCCGAGGCTGTACCGGAAGGAACAGACACTCGCCGCTGCCTTTGGCGGAGAAGATCCTGCAGGCGGGGATAGCTGGCCGGTGCCCGAACTGGCTCAGAACGTCGGCACCTACGTGCGCTTCCTGGGCGTCAAAGACCTGGCTGCGGCCATCCGCGAAGGGCGTCCTCCCCGGGTCAACACCGGTCTGGCGCTCCATGTGACCGAAATTATGATCTCTGTCATGGAATCGGCCCGGACCGGAGAAAAGATCACCCTGGACACAACTTATGACCCTGACACATATACGGAAGGAGACATCAAATGAGAATAGGCCTTTCATCTCCGTTAAGTCACGAAAGTGCCGAAGAATGGGCAAAGACGATGCGGGATCTGGGCTGCCGGAGCATCGTCTTTCCGGTGGATCATACAAGCCCTGACCATGTGATCGCGGATTATGTTGATGCAGCCAGAAAGTACGACCTGCTGATCGCCGAGGTAGGGATCTGGAAAAATGTTTTCGCGATCGATGCGGCTGAACGGGAGGAAGCCCGCAAGAGAGCTGTCGGCCAGCTGCGCCTTGCCGACGAGATCGGCGCAAGGTGCTGCGTCAATGTTACCGGCACCTGGGGCGGCCCCATCTGGGACGGCGGATACGCGGTCAACTATTCTCCCGAATGCTGGCAGGCGGTCGTGGAATATACGAGGCAGCTGCTGGATGAAGTCAAACCCACCAAGACGGAGTACAGTGTCGAACCCATGCCCTGGATGATCCCCACCAGTCCGGACGAATGCCTGAAACTGCTCCATGATGTGGACCGTGAAGGCTTCGGCATCCACCTGGATGTCGTCAACATGATCAACTGCCCGCAGAGGTATTTCAATTCGGATGATTTCCTGCAGGAGTGTTTTGACAAGCTCGGTCCCCTTGTGACCAGCTGTCACTTAAAGGACATCGTCCTCAACCAGGATCTCACCTTCCAGCTTGTGGAAACATACTGCGGAAACGGGTCCCTGAATATCGAAAAATACATGACGCTGATCGATCAGTACGACAAGGATATGCCGGTGATCATCGAGCATCTGACAACTGACGAGGAGTACCGTTCCAGCCTGAAATATGTCCAGGAACGGCTCACAAAAGCCGGCATCAGCTACTGATGACCGGCCAGCAAGGAGGCAAACCCATGTCATTAGGTACAAAAAGAGCAGTCCATATTTCTTTCGTGGTCAAAGATATAGAGAAAGTCATGACCGCCTGGGGCAAGCTGCTTGGCCTGGACGAATGCCCGCGGATCTGGAATATTCCGGGACCGGAGGTGGCACCCACATTCACCAACGGAAAGCTTGAGCTTTACAAGGACTGCCGCATCAGCGTGATCGAACTCGACAACCTGGTCCTGGAAGTGGTGCAGCCCGGCGAGGAGCCAAGCCCCTGGAAGACCTTCATCGAAAAGCACGGCGAAGGTTTCATGCACATAGCCTTCCTGGTACCCGATGAGGCAGAAGCGGTCAGAACGATCGCCGAGACCACCGGCACCACCGATCTTTATCACATCGGCTATTATCCGGGACAGAGCTATGCTTTCTACGATACTTATGAGACACTCAAAAGCGAACTGAATATCAAAGTGGACAGGGATAACACCGCACTGATCCAGGAGGTTCTGGATTCATTAAAGAAGGAGAATTGAGATGGGACTGAAAGCAATCTTAAACAACGCACGTTTTGCACAGGTAGGATTTGTCGTCAATGATATCGAGGCGACCCGTGAGCAGTTTGCCCTGCTCTTCGACTGCGAGGTGCCGCCCGCAAATATCTGCGGCGATTACGAAGTGATGCAGACACAGGTATTCGGCCAGCCCGCGCCGAAAGCAAACTGCCGTCTCGCCTTCTTCGATCTTACTCCCGGCGTGCAGCTGGAGCTGATCGAGCCCAACGAGGAGCCCTCTGTGTGGCGCGACTCCCTCAATGAATTCGGTGAGGGCATCCACCACATCGCGTTCCAGATCGAGACCGGAACTTCCGAAAAGGTCATCGAGCAGCTGGTCAATGAGTTTGACGCCGTCGTCGAGCAGCGCGGCATCTACGGTGACGGCAGCGGCCAGTATATCTACCTGTCCCTGCATAAAAAACTGAAATGCAGAATTGAACTGCTCGAATCATTCTGACCGTATCAGGAAAAAACAAAGCCAGACCATATAAAGAACGCGCCGGGAAGGACTTGCTGTTTCCTCCTCCGGCGCGTTCTTTTTTCTTTTATAAGACGTACTGTCAATAGGTGTTCGGCAGCCACAGCGCACTGCTGTCTATATCTTCCACTCTCTCGAAGCCGCTCATGCTCATGATAAAGCGAAGCTCCGATGCGATCTTGCCAAACACGCCTTCCACACCGGCGATGCCGTCTTTTTCAAGCGCGGGCAGCATAGCTCTTCCTACCGCGGCGGCATCCGCACCAAGGGCCAGGCTTTTATAGACATCGGCGCCGCTGCCAATGGAGCAGTCAACGATGATCTCGATTCCGGTTCCCTCCAGCGCTTCCTTTATGCGCGGCAGCGCCAGCACGGGAGGCACCGCAAACGGAAGGCGGCCGTGATGGTGGCTCACGATGATCGCCTTTGCTCCGACCTGTGCGCACTTGACTGCATCCTGTACGCTGAGAACACCCTTGATGATAAACGGAAGATCCGTCAAGGCAGCATAATCCGCCAGTTTTTCAACCGTCTGGTAAGTCATCGTCTCACCGATGACCACATCATAGCCGGCTTCCCCGAATATATGATCGATGTCGATACCAACAGCAAAAGCGCCTGCTTCTTTTGCGTAAGCGAGCTGGTCGCGCACTTTCCCGTCATCTTCGTAAGGCTTCACGATCCGGACAGTCTTCGCGCCGGTATCCGCGATCTTCTGATAGAGATCATTCTCCATCATCCCGCAGAAATTCAAGATATTCAGGTTTTTAGCCGCGATGGAGTACTCTTCCAGTCCGGTCAGTTCTCTCCCGTTGTAAGCCTTCAGGTGCGAGAACGCCGGAGTCATGACCGCCATAGAGA
>JBGUOI010000090.1:0-2449 GCA_045118075.1 Porcincola sp.
TTTATGCTCTGAACTGGCCCACCAATCCATTGCGATCGTCCGGAGCTGTACTTCTACCTTCACAAGACGTTTCCTGTCATGAAGAAAGATAGGAATTTCAACAATCAGGTGAAGGGAACGGTATCCGTTGGACTTTGGGTTTTGTATATAATCTTTTCTCCGGATGAGCGTGATATCATCTTGTTTAAGAAGAGCTTCTGCCAGCATATAAATGTCGGAGACAAAGGAGCATATGACCCGTACGCCGGCAATGTCATTGATGCCTTGTTCCAGATCTTCGGGATTCAGGGCTATATTCCTGGCAGAAGCTTTCTCAAGAATGCTCTCGGGCTTCTTGAGACGGGTTTTTATTGTTTCAATCGGATTATGGTCGCTTTGCAGGGACAACTCTTCACTCAGGACTTTGAATTTTGTCTCTACTTCCATCATGGCACAGCGATAATATGCCATTAATTCCCGATAAGGTTCGGCATATTCATGTAGCATCTGCTTCAGATCGACACCGGAAAGGCGGGTTTTAACAAATTGCTCGATTACAGGGAAATAATCTTTTTCCATTTCTCACTTTCCCTCCTTCCGTTCCCTGAGAATGCGGATGATATCCGGATGATCCCTGTGTTTCAGCGAAGGGAATGCATATAAGAAACGGCCCTGTCCCCAAAGGTTGTTCCCGCTGATTTTAACGGATAATTCATCAAAGCGCGCCTGCAGGACAGATAGCTTCTTACGGGCCTCATCCTGTGAAAGTTGGCCGGATAACTTTTGGTTCAATTTGTCCTTTAGTTCCGCTTTTCCGAGTGCAGCCTGAACCTTGGCTTCTCCCGTAAGCTGGGCAGCGCTGATTGCCTGACTTCCTACCGTTTCGCTTAACTGGTTGCTGACCAGTTTCATGCTTTCCTGTATGGCATCCAATTTTGTCAGCGTCTTATTAAAGCCACGGAGCACCAATATTGTCACAAGCAAATCAGCTGCCAGGGTAATATAACAAATCGCCAGAATTACCCATCCGTATACCGACGGATCATGGACAATATTTCGATTGGCGACATATGCCTGCAGGAGTCTTACAGCCAGAAGCACACAGACACCCCATATAAGCGAGAACTCAAGGCAGATGTAGCCATGAAAATTCAGTGGCTTATCGGAATAGTCCCACCACCGTGCATGAAAACATTTATCCATCAACCAACCGGCAATCAATTCAACCAGCGTGGCAAGCAGTACCCCTGAAACAAACAGCCAGAAGTCATTGAGATACAGTTCCGATTGCTGTAGATATCCGGTAAGGGAAAAAACAGCAAGTGCCCCGAACCCGTAAACCGGGCATACCGGGCCATTCAGAAAGCCCCTGTTGACGATTTTGCCGAGGGCAACCGCATGAAAGATGACTTCCAGAAACCATCCGCAAAAAGAATAAAAGAGGAAGTACCAGCAGATTTGATAATAAGTCATACTGAAAATCATTGGTGCTTCCTCCCTCCATAAACCGGATTACGCTTTGCAGGATTCTTTTTCCCGCAGCCGCTGCTGCCACATTTCATCTGCTTTGGGAGCCCACTTCTCTGCATAGGATTCCGTTTTGGAAGTGAGATGCTCCACGCTTTCCGGTGACTGCAGATCCGTTGACGGGGCACCGGTTTCGTTTACGATCCTGCGGATATAATGCGGATTTTCAAGCATCGGGCACGGGCGGAACATATTGTCGTTAAAAGGCATATTATCGTGGTATGCCATGAATACAGGGCTCTGCAGGCATTCAAGCAGTGTCTTTTTGCGAATATTGGAGTCCGAGTAATGGATAAAAACACAAGGGTCCACATCGCCGTTGGCATTGATATGGAGATATCTCCTTCCCCCTGCAATACAGCCACCAACATATTCCGCGTCATTCTGAAAATCCATGGCAAATAAAGGCTTATTGGCACGCAGGTAACGGATCCGTTTACACACAAGCTCTCTTTGCCCGGGAGTGGGAAGCAGTGCGGGGACCGCATCGTTTCCGACAGGCATATAATGGAAATACCAGATGAAATATGCCCCCATTTCTATCAGTTTGTCATAAAATTCTTCAGATGTAATAGAATCGTAGTTTGCGCTCGTATAGCATGCGGATATCCCGTAGGGCAGCCTGTACTTATGCAGGATTTCCATGGCTTTGACTGCTTTCTGATAGACTCCGGTTCCGCGCCTGCTGTCTGTGGCCTCTTCAAACCCCTCCAATGATATTGCCGGTATAAAGTTCCGTACACGGAGCATTTCCTCTGCAAATGCATCATCAATCAGGGTGCCATTCGTAAAAGAGAGGAAGACACAATCGTTGTGCTTTTCGCAGATCTGTATCAGATCTTTCCTGCGTACCAGTGGTTCTCCTCCGGTGTAGATATACATATACACGCCGAGTTCTTTTCCCTGCCTGATGATATCGTCAATTTCATCAAACGTCAGGTTC
>JBGUOI010000091.1:0-58032 GCA_045118075.1 Porcincola sp.
TATGAACTAAAAACAGGTAGTGAACTTGACACTACCCTGGTGATCCCGGAGGTAAACGGATGACAAAAAGAGAAATGTACGAGCAAAGGACACAGACTCTGCTCGAACCCCTCATCAGCGCCAACGGTTTTGAACTGGTGGATGTTGAGTATGTGAAAGAAGGCCAGAACTGGTATCTTCGTGCTTATATCGATAAACCGGGCGGAATAACGATCAATGACTGTGAACTGGTCAGCAGGGCCCTGAGCGATCTTCTGGATGCTGAAGATTTTATCGATGACGCCTACATTCTTGAAGTCAGTTCTCCGGGACTGGGAAGGCCCCTCAAAAAGGATAAGGATCTTGAAAGAAGCATCGGGGAGAGAGTGGATGTAAAACTCTATCGCCAGGTCGAAGGCGGGAAAGAACTGACCGGGATCCTTAAGGGCTTTGATAAAGATACGATCACTGTTGAAACAGAAGAAGAACAGATGCTCTGCCTTGAGCGCAGCAATATCGCTCTGGTGCGGCTGGCATTTGATTTTTAAGGAGGAGTAGGAAAAAATGAATACAGAAAGTGAACTGCTCAGCGCTATACTGCTTCTGGAAGCTGAGAAGGGGATCAGCCGGGAAGTGCTGGTCGATGCGATTCGTCAATCCCTGATCCAGGCCTGCAGAACACATTTCCAGAAGAATGAGCTGGACAATGTCACAGTCAACGTTGATCCCGACCAGAGTGCTTTTGAGGTATATGCCACAAAGACGGTCGTGGAAAAGCCCGAAGATGATCTTACCCAGATCTCTCTTGCACAGGCAAGGCTCAAAGATCCCGATATCCAGCTCGGGGATACGGTCAATGTGGACATCAATTCCAAGGCGTTCGGGCGCATCGTCACCCAGGCGGCCAAGAACACGATCCTCCAGCGTATCAGGGAAGAAGAGAGAAAATCTCTCTATAAACATTATTACGAGAAAGAGCATGAAGTGCTCACCGGTACCGTCCTGCGCTACATCAACAACAATGTGAGCGTAGACCTGGGCAAGGTGGAAGCCATCCTGAGCGAAAAGGAAATGATCCGCACCCGTGTCAGGGATGAGGAGACCGGGCAGGAAGTTATGAAAGTGGAGCATTTCAGTCCCTCACAGAAGATCAAAGTCTATGTGATGGAAGTTAAAGACCTTCCGAAAGGCCCGAGGATCATTCTTTCCAGGACCCATCCGGAACTTGTTAAGAAACTGTTTGAGAATGAAGTCACCCAGATCGGGGACGGGACCGTTGAGATCAAGGCGATCGCGAGAGAAGCCGGCAGCAGGACAAAGATGGCTGTCTGTTCGTATGATCCGGACGTTGACCCGGTAGGCGCTTGTGTCGGCAAGAACGGAGCCCGTGTAGACGCTGTTGTCAGAGAGCTTGGCGGAGAGAAGATCGATATTATCGAATGGGATGAGAATCCGGCACTGCTGATCGAAAATGCGCTCAGTCCCGCGAAGGTCATCTGTGTGATCGGTGATATCGACAATAAAACAGCGACCGTCGTCGTACCGGATGAAAAACTTTCCCTGGCAATCGGCAAGGAAGGACAGAACGCCCGCCTCGCAGCCAGGCTTACCGGTTTCAAAATTGATATAAAGAGTGAGACAAAAGCGGTCGAAGACGGCACCCTTGATGAATACATGGATGCTTACTACGACGATGAAGAGTATGACGAATACGATGAGTATGAGGAATACCCGGAAGATTACGAAGAATATGAGTCGGCCGGTGATGAATATGAAGCCGATCCCGGGGACGATGAGCTGCCGGAGGAATAAAAAATGAACGGCGTAAAGAGAACGCCGCAAAGGACCTGCATCGGATGCCGGAGCATTAAAGATAAAAAGGAATTGATCCGTATCGTCAGGGGTGAAGACAAAATCGTGAGCATCGACCTGACGGGAAAGAAAAACGGAAGAGGTGCCTATATCTGTCCCGACACCGCATGCCTTGATAAAGCCGTGAAAAATCACGCTCTCGAAAGGTCCTTTAAAACGGCGCTTCAGCCCGGGCTGATCGAACAGATACGCAGGGAGATTGAACAGATTGACAAATGAAAAGATCTACGGAATGATCGGACTTGCCAGGAGAGCCGGCAAAACGGTGAGCGGCGGTTATTCGACCATGGAAGCCGTAAAAACCGGCAAAGCGAAACTCGTGATCATTTCGGAGGACGCCTCCTCGCGTACCCGGAAAACGATCAGTGATAAATGTAAATACAGAGATATTCCGCTGCGTGTCGTCGACAGCGGTGAAAGACTTGGCCGATGCATGGGACAGGAGGACAGAAAATCGATGGCTGTTACGGACATGCAGATGGCACAGGCGATCCTTAAACTATTTCAGTAAATGTAAGTAAGAATGATCTGCTAAGACGCTGCCGATGAGGCGGCAGGATAAGACAGGGAGACAAAGGATATCAGAATATGACGAATGAACCGGAAAACATGAAAGAGAAAAATGTTGAGGCGGAAGGTGCTCAGGCTAAACCCAGGAAGAAAAAGCCTATGTTGCTGTTCCGTCCCGAAAACAGTAAAAACAGTGCGGTCCGGAAGCTTCCCAGACCGGGCGCGGAAAAGAAGAGCACGGAAAAACGTCGTCCGGCTCCGGGAGCTGCTGCCCCTGAGCGGAAAAAGACGACCGCTGCCGCTCCTGTCCGCCCTGCTGCTGAAAGCATTAATGAAAACACCGCTGCGGCGGCTGAGACTGTTTCAAAGGCAGCGCCTGAGAAGGCAGTCAGTGAAGCAGCAGTGTCCGTTGCTGCCGTATCCGCTGCAGCCGCTGCACCGGCGGCAGCCGGCGCAAGTACTGCTCCGGCAGCTCCGGCTCCCGTAAAGGAGATTCAGGAAGCACCTAAGCCCGTTGAGGTCCCGGAAACTGCGGCATCTGTACCTGCCCCGGAAAATAAACCGGCCGAGACTGAAAAGACGGATGCTGAAAAGGCTAAACCTGCTGCTTCCGTATCAGAAGAGACGACCGTTAAAACACCGGCCGCCAGGGAACAAAGAAAGGTCGAGACCGAAAGACCCGTCAGACGGGAACAGCGGACGGAAAGAACTGAGCGTTCATCCACCGCCAGACCGGAAGGATCAAGGCCTGCCAGGGGGACTTCCAGAACGGAAGGAACCGGAAGAGCAGCCGGCAGAGACGGCGCCGGCAGGGGTACCGGAACGGATTCGAGAGGACGCGCCGCAGCTTCGGGCAGACCCGGTCAGGGCGGCCAGGCAAGAGGCCAGGCCGGACCCGGAAGAGGATTTGCCGGAAGACCTCAGCCCGCTTCAAGGGGCGGAGCTTCCAGAGGCGGAGCCGATGCCAAACCCTTCGAAAAAGAAGGAAGAGGCAGGAACGACAGAGGCGGCAGAAATGACCGCAGCAGAAAGAATGATCGCGGGGATAAGTTCGACCGTATGGAGCAGGCCCATACCCAGGGCGGAAAAAACACCTCCAGGCCGAAACCGGGAACCAAGCCCAAAGCACCCGCTCCTGTTGAAGAAAAGATCAAGAGCATCGTTCTTCCTGAGGTGCTTACGATCAAGGATCTGGCTGACAAGCTTAAGATCCAGCCGGCGGCTATCGTTAAGAAGCTCTTCATGCAGGGCAAGATGGTGACGGTAAATGAAGAAATCGACTTTGATACGGCCGAAGAGATCGCTATCGATTATGATGTGATCTGCGAGAAGGAAGTGAAGGTCGATGTGCTTGAAGAACTTCTCAAAGAAGTTGACGACGCACCGGAGACTCTTAAGCCCAGACCGCCTGTTGTCTGCGTGATGGGTCATGTTGACCATGGTAAGACTTCCCTGCTGGATGCGATACGCAATACCCATGTTATTGATCGTGAAGCCGGCGGTATTACCCAGCATATCGGAGCATCGGTAGTCACCTGCAACGGCCAGAAGATCACATTCCTGGATACTCCCGGACATGAAGCGTTTACCGCTATGCGTATGAGAGGTGCCAACTCCACGGATATCGCTATCCTTGTGGTTGCCGCGGATGACGGCGTAATGCCGCAGACCGTAGAGGCGATCAATCATGCCAGAGCGGCCGGAATTGAGATCATCGTTGCCATTAACAAGATCGACAAGCCCGGTGCCAATATCGACAGAGTGAAGCAGGAACTGACCGAATATGAACTCCTGGCTGAAGACTGGGGCGGAAGTACGGTATGTGTACCGGTGTCTGCAAAAACACATGAAGGAATCGATAATCTGCTCGAAATGATCCTCCTCACGGCAGAAGTCCTTGAGCTGAAAGCCAATCCGGACAGAAGAGCCAGAGGTCTGGTGATCGAGGCTCAGCTTGATAAGGGCCGCGGCCCGGTGGCAACGATCCTGGTCCAGAAGGGTACCCTGCATATAGGGGATCCCGTCGCAGCCGGTCCCTGCTACGGCAGAGTCAGGGCGATGATCGATGACAAGGGACGCCAGGTTAAAGAGGCAGGACCTTCCATGCCTGTTGAGATACTCGGCTTCTCGGATGTTCCCGGTGCGGGTGAGATCATGGTATCTCCCGAGACTGAGAAAGAAGCCAGAAGCTTTGCCGAGACGTTTATCAGCGAAGGCAGAGAGAGAATGCTTGAGGAGACGAAAGCCAAGATGTCCCTCGATGACCTGTTTTCACAGATTCAGGCGGGCAGCCTGAAGGAACTCAACCTTATTGTGAAGGCTGATGTCCAGGGTTCGGTCGAAGCTGTAAAACAAAGTCTTGTTAAGCTTTCAAACGACGAAGTGGTCGTCAAGGTCATTCACAGCGGTGTCGGCCTGATCAACGAATCCGATGTGATCCTGGCTTCGGCTTCGGGAGCTATCATCATCGGCTTCAATACGCGTCCTGATCCCGTGGCGAAAGCTACCGCGGAGACGGAAGGCGTTGATATAAGACTTTACAGAGTGATCTATGATGCCATCAACGATGTGGAATCGGCAATGAAAGGCATGCTTGATCCGGTCTTTGAGGAAAAGGTCATCGGCCATGCGGAGATCCGCCAGCTGTTCAGAGCTTCCGGAATCGGTACGATCGGCGGAGCCTATGTACTGGATGGTACCTTCCAGAGAGGATGCAATACCAGGATCACAAGGGACGGAAAACAGATCTTTGAAGGTCCGCTTGCTTCTCTCAAGCGTTTCAAGGATGACGTCAAGGAAGTCCGTGCAGGTTATGAGTGCGGTCTGGTCTTTGAAAAATTCAATGATCTTGCCGAACTTGATCAGGTAGAAGCCTATATCATGGTAGAGGTCCCGAGGTAATAAACCGGAGGATAAGAAACGGATTATGAGAAAAAACAGTATCAAAAATACCAGGATCAATGCGGAAGTGCTCAGGGAGCTATCTTCGATCATCCAGGGACAGATCAAGGATCCCAGAATTCACCCGATGACATCGGTGACTTCTGTCGAAGTAGCCCCTGACCTGAAAACCTGCAAGGCTTATATCAGTGTCCTGGGTGATGAGGAAGCCCTGTCAGAGACGATCGAAGGACTTAAAAGCGCTGAGGGGTATATCCGCCGGGAGCTTGCGTCCGGCGTTAATCTGAGGAATACTCCCCAGATCAGGTTTGTACCGGACCGTTCGATATCCTATGCGATCCGTATGTCAAGGCTGATCAGCGATGTCAATAAAGCGGATGAGTTAAGTCATGGAGATGAATACCCTTCCGGGGACGGAGCTGAAGATGAGTAAACCGGATGTAAGGGAAAAGATCGATCTGGACAGGATCATGTCATCTGCCGGTTCCTGTGCGATCAGCGGCCATATACGCCCGGATGGGGACTGCATCGGTTCATGCCTGGGTCTGGCGATGTTTTTAAGGAAAAAATATCCGCAGGTAAAAACGGATGTTTATCTGGAATCGATCCGCAGTGAGCTGCGCTTTATGCCGGGAACGGAGACGGTCATTACAACTCCGGCCGTTAACGGATATGATGTATTTTTCTGTCTTGACTGCGCTGATGCGCAGCGGCTCGGAGAAAATGCCGTGCTGATGGAAAAATCAAAGCTGACGGTCTGTATCGATCATCACAGGACCAGTGTTCCCGGGACGGATATCTGGTTTATCGATCCGCTTTCGGCGTCCGCCAGTGAGATCGTGGCCGTATTGATCGGTGATGAATGGATCGACCGCGATATAGCGGCTGCCCTGTATACGGGAATCGTCACCGATACAGGAGTTTTTCGCTACAGCTCAACGACGCCTTCTACGATGAGAATCGCCGCAATGTTGATGGAAAAAGGAATCGATCACAGCGTGATCTGTGAAGAAGCCTTCTTCATGAAGACGTATGCCCAGCAGCAGATTCTCGGGAAGGCACTGCTTGACAGTGTCCGAATACTCGATGACCGGGCGGTCTATACGATCGTTACCAGACAGCAGATGGAATATTATCAGGTGACAAATGCGGATCTTGACGGAATATCATCCCAGCTGAGGATGACGAGCGGGATACATGTTTCTGTTTTCCTGAGCGAACTGGGTCCCGAGGAATATAAAGTATCCCTGAGGTCGGATGAGAAAGTCGATGTAAGCAAAATCGCAGCCGTATTCGGAGGCGGCGGACACCTGCGGGCTGCCGGCTGTACCGTACGAGGAACCGCTTCGGAAGCGATTGAAAGGCTTTCCGGCCAGATCCTGCTGCAGCTGGATCCGAAGCCGGAATAAACCAGATAAGGAAAAACATACATTAACAGACATGAATCTTTCAGGGATCATCATTATTTATAAAGAAAAAGGGATGACAAGCCATGATGTGGTATGGCATCTTCGCAAGATCATCGGAATGAAAAAGATCGGCCACACCGGAACACTCGATCCGGATGCGGAGGGTGTACTGCCGGTTGCACTTGGAAGTGCCACAAGGCTTTGCGACCTGATGAATGAAAATGATAAAAAATACCGTTGTGTAATGCGCCTTGGCCTGACGACCACGACACAGGACTTAAGCGGCGAAGTGCTGACACAGTCTGCCGTTGATGTTTCAGCTGAGCAGATTCGTGAAGCAGCCGAAGCTTTTACCGGGCAGATCACCCAGGTGCCGCCCATGTATTCCGCCGTCAAGATCGGCGGAAAAAAACTGTATGAACTTGCAAGAAAGGGCATTGAGGTGGAAAGGCCGTCCCGGGAAGTGACGATCGATGAGATCGCCATTGAAGAAATCAACGGGAATGATGTGACGATGACCGTGACCTGCAGCAAGGGGACCTATATAAGAACTTTGTGCAGTGATATCGGAGACAGACTCGGATGCGGAGCGTGCATGGCATCCCTGGTAAGACTCAGGGCAGCGGGCTTTGAAGCCGGGGATGCGGTCACTCTTGATGACGTACGGCGTTTTATGCAGGAAGGATCATTGACAGAGCATATTATTCCGACCGATTCTTTCTTTTCTGAATATTCATCTGTAACGGTGCGCCCTGAAGAAGACAAACTCCTGATCAACGGGAATCCGTTCCTGCGGGAGAATCTGGTTCTGAATCCGACAGACTCTTCAAAAGAACAGGTGTGGACTAAAAAACTGAGAATGTACACTTCAAACGGACGCTTTGCCGGTATTTACGAAAAGTACGGACGAAGGTACAAACCCTGGAAGATGTTTATTTCCCAGCAGGAGTAATATTTCGATATAAGGGATGATCTATGATCTTCTTTAGAGATTTATCTGATTTTCAATCGGATGTTCCGACCGCAGTGACGATCGGCAAGTTTGACGGCCTTCACAGGGGACATCTTAAGCTTCTTAAAAAGATAAGGGAAGAGGGTGCCGGCTGTACTCGCATCCTGCTGAGGATAAACCCGGACAGCTCTTCTTCCGTTCTGAGCAGTGATGAGTTTGCCTCGCTGGCCGGTTCGGAAGGCATTGATATCATTGTCAATTGTCCGTTTACCGAGCAGCTTCGTACGATGTCTCCCGAAACGTTTATCCGGGAGATTCTTGTCGGCAAGATGCATGCTTCCCATGTGTGTGTCGGAGAAGACTTCCGGTTCGGGAAGGACAGGAAGGGAGATGCCGGAATTTTAACTGCGCTGTGTCAAAGCCTGGGCATTCAGACTTCAGTCGTTGAGAAAGTCTGCTTCAGGGGCAGCAAGATCAGCAGCAGTAAGGTGAGGGATGCCATAAGGGAAGGGGATATGGAACTCGTTTCAGCCCTTCTGGGAAGGCATTTTCCTATCTCGGGAACGGTTGTGCACGGAGATCATATCGGGACGGGCATGGGGATGCCTACCATCAATGTGATTCCGCAGCCGGGCAAACTGCTTCCGCCGTATGGTGTTTATTTTTCACAGATCCGTTCTGACGGGGAGATAATGAACGGAATCACGAATATTGGGGTTAGACCGACAGTCGACGGAAGCCGGTGCCGGAGCGAGACGTATCTTTATGATGTGTCGAAAGATCTTTACGGGCATTCGGTGATGATACAGCTGCTGCGTTTTGTGAGGCCGGAGAAGAAGTTTTCTTCGCTGGAGGAACTTCGCAGTCAGGCTGCGCGCGACATGGAGGCAGGAAGGGAGTATTTTCTTGAACAGGGGATTATGGGATGCGAGCCTGGTCCTGGTCGTGTCGGGACTGATCTGTCTGGCAGCGGCAGCGGCTGTGAGGTATTATGAGCGGGGAAGGATGCTTCTGAAAGGAAGAACGAACGGCAAAGTCGTTGATCTTATCCTGATAGAAGGAGAAGGTCCTTACCGAAACCGGTATTATCCGGTGGTGGAATACTATGCAGAGGGAAAACTTTATAAAAAACAGATGAACCAGGGATCATATCCGAGCCGTTGGGAGATCGGCCAGAAGATCAAGGTCATTTATGATCCGGCCGACCCTTCAAGGATGCGCCAGGATGAGAGAGGGATGATCCAGTATCTCCCTTCACTGTTATATGGCGGGGGAGCTGTGCTGCTGATCATCGGCATCCTTCTGTTTACCCGCTTTGCACTTCGCGGTTGACGAACCAGCCGCCTTATGCTAAAGTATCAAAGTATGCAAAAACCGCTGCTTAGGAACCGGAAGCTCCAACCGCTCCCCGGCAGCCGGTGATTAAACAGATTTCATATGGAGGAAAAGCAAATGATTTCAAAAGAGAAAAAACAGCAGATCATTAAAGAGTACGGACGCAAAGAAGGCGATACCGGTTCACCCGAGGTTCAGATCGCTGTCCTTACCGAGCGCATCAGGGAACTGACAGAGCACCTGAAGGAGAATCCGAAGGATCATCATTCCAGAAGAGGTCTTCTTAAGATGGTCGGTCAGAGAAGAGGTCTTCTTGCTTATTACAAGAAGTCTGACATTGAAGGTTATCGTACACTGATCGCAAAACTCGGCATCAGAAAATAATCTGTTATTTCGGCTGCTGCAAGGCCATCTTTTGCAGCAGCCTGTTTGTGTTAATCGGGCGGTTTTCCAACCGGGCCACTGAAAAGACTGTAACTGTAAGCAAACAAGCATTTATGGTTTTTTCAGTGTTTCGGTTTGCCGCCTTAATCATTTGAAGATAAAGGAGGACAATTCTAATGGAAGAAACTTTTTCCACAAAACTCGAACGCACCTATAAAACCTACTCGATCGAGGTAGGCGGCAGGACTCTTTCCGTTGATGTAGGAAGAGTTGCGGCTCAGGCAAACGGAGCTGCTCTCATGCATTACGGAGATACGACCGTGCTTTCCACCGCGACCGCATCTGACAAACCCAGGGATGGGATCGATTTCTTCCCGCTCAGTGTTGAATTTGAAGAGAAACTCTACTCTGTCGGAAAGATTCCCGGAGGCTTTAATAAGCGCGAAGGCAAAGCATCCGAAAATGCCGTCCTGACAGCCCGTGTCATCGACAGGCCCATGCGTCCGCTGTTTCCGAAGGATTACAGGAATGATGTGACACTCAATAACCTTGTCCTTTCGGTGGATCCGACATGCCGTCCCGAGCTGGTTGCCATGCTCGGCAGCGCTATCAGCGCCAGCATTTCCGATATCCCGTTTGACGGTCCCTGCGCAATGACCCAGATGGGTCTTGTGGACGGTGAATTCATTGTCAATCCGTCCCAGGAACAGTGGAAAAACGGTGATCTTCAGCTTACGGTTGCGAGCACTGCGCAGAAAGTGATCATGATCGAAGCCGGCGCAAATGAAGTTCCCGAAGAGAAGATGATCGAAGCCATCTACAAATGCCATGACATCAACCAGGAACTGATCACTTTCATCAACAAGATCGTTGCCGAAGCCGGTAAGGAAAAACACAGCTATGAGAGCTGCGCGATCCCGGAAGAGATGTTTGAGGCCATGAAGAAGGTCGTTACTCCCGAAGAGATGGAAGAAGCTGTCTTTACGGATGAGAAACAGGTTCGTGAAGCCAATATCCGCGAGATCACCGATAAGCTCGAGGAAGCTTTTGCCGATAATGAAGATTGGCTGGCCATTCTCGGTGAGGCTGTCTATCAGTACCAGAAGAAGACCGTACGCAAGATGATCCTTAAAGATCATAAGCGCCCCGACGGACGTGCCATCACGCAGATCCGTCCGCTTGCAGCTGAGATCGACCTGATCCCGCGTGTACACGGCTCCGCCATGTTCACCAGGGGACAGACCCAGATCTGCACGATCACCACACTGGCTCCGCTTTCTGAAGTCCAGCGGATCGATGGCCTTGATGAGAATGAAGTAAACAAGCGCTACATGCATCACTATAATTTCCCGTCCTATTCTGTTGGTGAGACAAAGCCTTCCAGAGGTCCGGGAAGACGTGAGATCGGTCACGGCGCACTCGCCGAAAAGGCACTTGTCCCGGTACTTCCGTCCGAGGAAGAGTTCCCGTATGCGATCAGGACTGTCTCTGAGACATTTGAATCGAACGGATCCACTTCACAGGCCAGTGTCTGCGCCTCCACGCTTTCTTTGATGGCGGCAGGCGTACCGATCAAAAAACAGGTGGCAGGCATCTCCTGCGGTCTGGTGACCGGTGAGACTGATGATGATTATCTGGTTCTTACAGATATCCAGGGCCTGGAAGATTTCTTCGGTGATATGGACTTTAAAGTTGCCGGAACGCACGACGGTATCACAGCGATCCAGATGGATATCAAGATCCACGGACTGACCCGCCCGATCGTAGAAGAAGCGATCGCAAAGACGAAGGCCGCCAGGGAGTACATCCTGAACGAAGTGATGACTCCGTGCATCGCCGCTCCGCGTGAGAGCGTCAATGAATATGCACCGAAGATCATCCAGATCATGATCGATCCCCAGAAGATCGGTGATGTGGTCGGACAAAGAGGCAAGACCATCAATACGATCATCGAGCGCACGGGTGTTAAGATCGACATCACGGACGACGGTGCGGTTTCTGTCTGCGGAACTGATCAGCGCATGATGGATAAGGCGATCGATATGATCCGCATCATCACGACTGATTTTGAGGAAGGAATGGTTCTTACCGGACGTGTTGTCAGCATCAAGGAATTTGGTGCGTTTGTCGAATTTGCTCCCGGCAAGGAAGGAATGGTCCATATCTCCAAGATCGCTAAGGAGAGAATCGCTCATGTTGAAGATGTTCTGACGCTTGGCGATGTTGTCCGGGTCGTATGCCTGGGCAAGGATAAGATGGGAAGACTCAGCTTCAGCATTAAAGATGTAAAATAATGGTTTTCAGGAGATGGCAGGGGTTGACCCCTGTCATCTTTTTAAGAGGTCTTATATGGGTCGGGAAAAGATCGAAAAGAAAGAGATGGCTGATTTCAAGCTGCTGACAAAACTGTTTTTCCGTCTGCTGCCGTATCAGATCCTGCTCCTGGTGATCACGGCTGTCAACGGAATCGTAGACGGACTGTTTGCCAGCAATATGATCGGCAATGACGGGATGAGTGCCATCGGACTTTACGGTCCGATGAATCATTTTCTTTAAAAATTTACTTGGGTGTAATGTGTTGACGATAAGGATATGAAAACGCACATGGTATGTCCCCTACGGAATACCATGTGCGTTTTTTACAAATCGTTGATCAGCAATGAAAAATAAGATTGTTCAAGTGGGAGAGGAAGCCGGGGTAGGAGACGGCGATACAGTCTGTATCGTCGAGATCGACGTAAGTCTGTGCTCCCTGGGCGGCGATGGCCATGCTCATGGCGACCCGGTGGTCTTTCATGGTGCTGATCGCCGCTTCGTGAAGAGGGCGGCCTCCTTTGATGATCATTCCGTCATCGGTGGATTGAACATCCGCGCCCATTGCATGCAGGTTTTTCGTCATCAGTGTGATTCGGTCGGATTCTTTGACGCGAAGTTCAGCTGCATCCTTTATCGTGGTGGTTCCTTCTGCGAAAGCTGCCATGACGGCGATCACGGGAAGTTCATCAATAAGAGTCGGAATCAGTTCTCCTCCGATCACTGTTCCGTGCAGGGATGATGTTCGTACAATTATATCAGCGACGGGCTCCGGCCCGTCTGTTTTTTTGTCAAGGACCGTAAGATCTGCTCCCATAGCGAGTGCAGCCTGAATGATTCCGCTGCGCGTGGGATTGATGCCGACGCTGCGGATAAGGATCTCACTTCCGGGAGTGATGCAGGCTGCCGCGATCCAGTAAGCTGCAGAGGAGATATCGCCGGGGACATTGATATCAAAAGCGTGAAGGTCCTCGGGCGGAACAACGGAGCAGGTGGTCCCTTCGCTTTTTATATCGGCGCCGAAGCTTCGGAGCATTCGTTCCGTGTGATCACGGGAAAGAAATGGTTCGGACACGGTGGTGATATCGTCTGCGTAGAGGCCGGCAAGAAGAATGCAGCTTTTGACCTGGGCAGAAGAGACAGGAGATTCGTAATGAATTCCTTTCAGCCGTGACGGGCTGATCCGCAAAGGAGCGCAGTCATTGCCATTCACGCTTTCGATCACGCCGCCCATCGCTCGAAGAGGTTTAATGATCCTTCCCATCGGGCGGGAACAAAGAGACGAATCTCCGTCAAGAATACTGGCAAAAGACTGACCGGCGAGAATACCGCTCATCAGCCTGGTCGTGGTTCCGCTGTTTCCGGCATCGAGAATCTGCCCGGGTGCCTTCAGGCCGTGAAGTCCCCGGCCGCATACCGTGACAAGATCGCCGTCACGCTTAATATTGATTCCCATTTTCTCAAAACAGGAGATGGTAGAGAGACAATCCGCCCCTGATAGGAAATTCGTTATGGATGTCGTTCCGCTGCTGATGGCGCCGAACATGACCGCCCGATGTGAAACAGATTTATCACCGGGTACTTCAAGCTCACCCCTGAGGGGCCCTTTATATTGTATCTTCATTAAATTTACTCCTATATACGGTCATCCCATACGGTATAGCGGTGATGCCGCAGGATCGCAGCTGCGCGCTGCGCGGTTTCTTCATCGTAAAAGGTGATTCTGAGGGCACCATCCTCGGATTCGCGGTTATGAACGATTCTTATATTCTTGATGCTGATGCCGGCGACAGCCAGAATCGTTGCGATCGTGGCGATCGCCCCGGCTTCATCGATTATGTCGCAGTAGATCCGGTAAGTCTTTTTGATGGGACCGGAAGAAGAAAAGGAAAATGAATCCCGATATTCTCTGGATTCGGTGAACATCTGATGGATATAAGAACCGTCCCTCTCACTTACATGATCTCTGGCAGCTTTCATCATGGAGATAAATTCATCCATCACATCAATAATGTTTGAACGATTGTCCATACAGATCTGTTCCCACATATCGGGTGAGGATGATGCAATTCTTGTGATATCCCTGAATCCTCCCGCTGCGATCAGCTTCATATGTTCATCGGGCGTATCAAGCTTGTGGACCGTATTGACAAGCGAAGCGGCCACGACGTGCGGCAGGTGGGAGATGGCAGCCGTAATAAAATCATGTTCACGATAATCAAGGACAAGAGGCAGTGCCCCGGTCCCGGCTACGAGTGAACGATATTTCTCCAGAAGAGCGGGCGGTGTCTTTGCGGTAGGAGTAAGAATATAATAGGCGTTCTCAAAAAGATGGCTCTGCGCATTCTCTATACCGGATTTTTCCGATCCGGTCATGGGGTGCCCTCCGATAAACCGGTCGTCAAGGCCAAGAGCCGAGGCCGCCTCATGAATACCGGTCTTTACGCTTCCCACATCGGTGATCAGGCATTCGGGAGACACAACTTTCGCAAGTTCCCCCAGAAGCTGTATGTTTGTGCCGACGGGAGCACATAAAAAGATGATATCGCACTGCCTGTAGACCGGATCCGCGGCGGAAGAAGCCGCGATATCGGCGATTCCCTTTTCGAGAGCATAGCGGATCGTCTTATCGCTTCCCGCTCTTGCCACGATCAGGCATTCGGGATCCTGTTTCTTTAAAGCCATGGCCAGGGATGCGCCGATCACGCCAAACCCCGAAAATCCGTAAGTTCTTACTGCCATATTCCATAATCCTCCTAAAACACAGCCATTGTACAATTACACGATTCGTATGTCAATCGCGGCCGGCCCGATACCCCTATATGACGATATCACTCGAAAATACAGCCTTGGCGGACGGTCATATCGTCATAAAATGCTTGCAAAGCATATGAGCATTTAGTAAAATAAATTCCAGTGAGTTTAAAATTGCTCAAATAATGTATTGGAGGAATGTAAAATGAAGGTTTATTCGACTGACAAGATCAGGAACGTCGCGATCCTCGGTCACGGCAGCGCAGGCAAGACGACGCTGGTCGAGGCGATGGCCTATCTGGCCGGAATGACGTCCAGGCTCGGCAATGTAACTGACGGCACCACCATCAGTGATTTCGATAAAGAGGAGCAGAAGAGAAAGTTTTCGATCAGCACTTCCATGGTTCCGATCGCCTGGAACGATGTTAAGATCAATGTGCTTGACGCTCCCGGATACTTTGATTTTGTCGGCGAGGTAGAAGAAGCTGTCGCAGCCGCGGATGCAGCCGTGATCGTTGTCAACGGCAAAGGCGGTGTCGAAGTCGGCGCCCAGAAGGCATGGGCTTTGTGCGAAGAGTATTCCGTACCGCGTTTTATCTATGTCTCCAACATGGATCAGGACCATACCGATTATGCCGGAATCGTATCCACGCTGAAAGAAATGTTCGGCACAAAAGTGGCGCCTATCATGGTTCCCATCTATGAGAATGAGAAATTCTGCGGCTATGCAAGCGTTGTGGAGCAGAAAGCTTACAAATATACCGACAAGCATAAAAAAGCCGAGTGTGATATCCCCGGTGAAGTCTCTGATACTCTTGAAGAGTACCGTGAGACACTCATGGAAGCAGTTGCAGAGACCAGTGAGGAATTCATGGATCGTTACTTCAGCGGCGACGAGTTCACTCCGAAGGAGATCAATGATGCTATGCGCGAGAGCATTACAGCCGGCGACATCGTTCCGGTCATGCTCGGCTCCAGCGTAAATCTGCAGGGCGTTGATACACTGATGACCGATATCGTCACATTCCTTCCTTCACCGGCTGACTGCAAGATCTCCGGCGTCAACCTGAAGACGGATGAAGCGTTTGATGGTGATTACGATGCGTCCAAAGAGAAATCTGCTTTCATCTTTAAGTCCATCGTTGACCCGTTCATCGGTAAGTATTCCATGATCAAGGTTGCCTCCGGCGCGATCAAATCTGACGATACGCTGTACGAGTCCAACTCCGACAACGAGTTCAGGATCAACAAGCTGTATGTATTTGAGGGAAGCAAACCTGTTGAAGTGCCTGAGCTGAAAGCCGGCGATATCGGCGCGATCGCGAAGCTTGATGCTTCTACCGGAGATACCCTTTCCACAAAGGCCTGCCCGGTGAAGTATGACAAGATCCATCCGTCCACCCCGTATACCTATAAGCGTTATGTGGCCAAGAACAAAGGCGATGACGATAAGATCTCTTCTGCACTGGCTAAACTGATGCAGGAAGACCTGACCATGAAGGCTGTCAACGATGCCGAGAACCGTCAGTCCCTGATCTACGGAATGGGCGACCAGCATATCGATATCATCGTCAGCAAACTGCTGAGCAAGTATAAAGTAGAGGTTGAACTGGAGCGCCCGAAGGTTGCTTTCCGTGAGACTCTGCGCAAGAATTCCGATGTGGACTCCAAGTATAAGAAGCAGTCCGGCGGACACGGCCAGTACGGTCATGTTAAGATGAAATTCGAGCCCTCTGGCGACCTCGAGACACCGTATGTGTTTGAACAGATCGTCGTCGGCGGCGCGGTTCCGAAGAACTATTTCCCGGCTGTCGAAAAAGGTATCCAGGACTCCGTACAGAAGGGACCCCTTGCCGGATATCCCGTTGTGGGCGTCAAGGCCGTTCTTTATGATGGTTCCTATCATCCGGTAGACTCTTCCGAAATGGCATTCAAGACGGCTGCCAGCCAGGCCTTCAAGAAAGGCTTTATGGATGCTTCTCCCGTACTTCTCGAGCCGATCGCTTCCATGAAGGTGACGGTTCCTGATAAATTCACGGGTGATGTCATGGGTGACCTGAACAAGAGAAGAGGACGCGTGCTTGGCATGAACCCCGATCACAAGGGCAATACGATCGTCGAAGCGGATGTCCCGATGAGTGAACTGTACGGCTATTCCACACAGCTTCGTTCGATGACCGGCGGCAGCGGAGATTTCTCTTATGAGTTTGCCCGTTATGAACAGGCTCCGCAGGATGTACAGGAGAAGGAAGTCAAAGCCAGAGCTGAGGAAAATGCTGACTGATAAGGGCAAAAAGTTCTTTGAAAACGCTCTTTGATGTGTTACAATAGGCGCGATGTTATTTTTAAGGAGGCCGCTTCATGAAACATATTAAGACTTTAAATGAAAAGACCCTCAACAGCACAGTGAAGAAGGGTGGCTGCGGCGAATGCCAGACATCCTGCCAGTCTGCATGCAAGACGTCCTGTACGGTCGGAAATCAGACCTGCGAGAACAACAAATAATATTATCTGACCGGTCTGTGACCGGCCATGAGAGGGTATCACTGTTTAAAAATGATTCTGATCATGAGCAGCGAGCGTTTTGTTCGCTGCTCGTTGAACGTTGACCAGACCATACGGAAAGGGGCATTTACGATTTGATCCATCAGTTCAGGAATAACGGATATAATATCGTGCTTGACGTGCACAGCGGAAGTGTGCATGTGGTGGATGACCTGGTGTATGAGGTCGTGAAATGCCTTGATAATGGTCTTGAGAGTGAGAGTGTCATAGCAGAACTTGAAAAGTCCTTTCCTCCGGACCAGATCCGGGAGGCTCTGGATGAATGCCGCGAACTCAAAGAAAAGGGCATGCTCTTTACCGAGGATGTCTATCGCGGGGCCGTGCTTGATTTCAAAAAAAGAAAAACAGTCGTTAAAGCGCTGTGCCTTCATGTGGCCCATGACTGCAATCTTTCCTGCCGGTATTGTTTTGCCGGTGAGGGAGAGTACCACGGGAGCCGCGGCCTGATGAGCTTTGAGACCGGGAAGAGGGCTCTTGATTTTCTTGTGGAGAATTCAGGAAGCCGCAAAAACCTGGAGGTCGATTTCTTCGGCGGAGAACCGCTTCTTAATTTCGGCGTCGTCAAAGAACTCGTTGCTTACGGCAGACAGCTCGAGAAGGAGTTCGGCAAGCATTTCAGGTTCACCCTTACCACGAACGGCGTTCTGCTGAATAAGGAAGTTGCCGAGTTTGCCAACCGTGAACTGGATAATGTTGTGCTGAGCCTTGACGGACGCAAAGAGGTCAACGACGCAATGCGCCCGTTCCCGAACGGGAAAGGCAGCTATGACGTGATCGTCCCGAAGTTCCGGGAATTTGTCCGTGAGCGCGGTGAAAAACAGTATTATGTGCGCGGCACATTTACTCACCATAATCTTGATTTTTCGAAGGATATCCTTCACTATGCAGACCTTGGTTTCGACAGACTTTCGATGGAACCGGTCGTAGCGCCGCCTGAAGCAGATTATGCTATCCGGGAAGAAGACCTGGAAAAGATCTGCGCTCAGTACGATGAACTTGCTGTTGAGATGCTTAAAAGGAAAAAAGAAGGCAGAGGCTTTACCTTTTTCCATTTTATGATCGACTTGACGGGCGGGCCGTGCGTGTACAAACGTATGTCAGGCTGCGGCTCGGGAACAGAGTATCTGGCGGTCACTCCCTGGGGAGATCTTTATCCGTGCCACCAATTCGTCGGAGAAGAAAAGTTCAGGCTCGGAAATGTGTATGAAGGAATAACGAACCATTCTCTTGTGGATGAGTTCAAATGCTGTAATGTTTACAGCAAACCTAAATGTTCAGAATGTTTTGCCAGATATTACTGCAGCGGAGGCTGCGCGGCAAACAGCTGGCATTTTCACGGTACGATCAATGACGCGTATGATATCGGCTGCGTCCTGCAGCGAAAGAGAGTGGAGTGCGCGCTCATGATAAAAGCGGCGGAAGCGGAGATGGATGAATAAAGCTTCATTTCCGGTCCCGAGCAAAGGAAACTGAAAGTTAAAAGGAGAAATGTAAAAATGAACAGGAAAAGAGCGACACTGATCATGGTGATCCTGGCGATCGTGCTTGTTTTGTCAGTAATCACTGCTGCGATCGGATGGGGACCCACGAAGACAGGTGCTGCCAGCAATATCAAGCTCGGCCTTGATCTGTCCGGCGGCGTATCCGTCACTTACCAGACCAAGGATGGCGTTATTCCTTCCGATGAAGAAATGTCGGACACCATCTACAAGCTGCAGCAGCGTGTCACCAACTACAGCACAGAGTCTTCTGTCTATAAAGAAGGCCTTAACCGGATCAATATCGAGATACCGGGTGTCAACGACGCGAACGCCGTACTCGAAGAACTGGGCAAACCCGGTTCCCTGGATTTCCGTCTGATGGATGATTCCGTTGTGCTGACCGGTGCAGATGTCGTGAGTGCCGAAGCCGGTACCCAGAATGACAATCTGGGCAATTCCGAATATGTTGTCTCTCTTGCATTCTCCGATGAAGGAAAAGAAGCTTTTGCCAAAGCAACTTCCGAGAACGTCGGAAAACAGATCCAGATCGTGTATGACGGTGAAGTGATCTCCGCTCCGGTCGTGAGAGAAGCCATTACAGACGGCAAATGCGTGATTTCCGGTAATTTCACCATGGAGAGCGCTTCTGAGCTTGCTTCCTACATCCGTATCGGTTCTCTTTCTCTTGAACTGGAAGAGATCCGCTCAAACGTCGTAGGTGCCCAGCTCGGACAAAGAGCCATCTCCACGAGCCTTCTTGCCGGCCTGATCGGTCTGGTGATCGTCATGATCCTCATGGTCGTGATCTACAGGGTTCCCGGCATCATTGCAGCACTTTCTCTTGTTTTCTATGCTGCGTTAGATCTGATCCTGCTCAACGCTTTTGATATGACACTGACGCTGGCCGGTATCGCCGGTGTCATCCTGTCGATCGGTATGGCCGTTGACGCAAACGTTATTATCTATGCTCGTATCCGTGAAGAGATCGCTGCCGGAAAAACTGTCCGCAATGCGATCGATATCGGTTTCAAAAAAGCTCTTACCGCCATCATCGACGGCAATGTGACCACCCTGATTGCTGCTGTTGTCCTGAACTTCATGGGAACAGGATCCATCAAGGGATTTGCCCAGACGCTGGCTTTAGGTATCATCCTGTCGATGTTCACAGCCTGTGTTATCTCCAGGCTTATGATCAATGCCGCCTATGAGCTGGGTATGCGGGATGAAAAATATTACGGCAAAATGCGTGAATACAAGGTCATTGATTTTGTCGGAAAACGTTTTGTCTACTTTGCGATCGCGGCAGCCGTGATCTTAGCCGGCTTCCTGTTTATGATCATCAACAGAGGCGCCGGAAAAGGAGCTTTAAACTACAGCGTTGAGTTCCAGGGCGGTACTTCAACATCTGTTACCTTCAATGAAGATTATTCGATCGACCAGCTTGATAAAGATATCATCCCGGTGATCATGGAAGTGACCGGCGATGCAGATGTCCAGGCACAGAAGGTAGCCGGCGGAAACGAAGTCATCTTCAAGACCCGTTCCCTGACCAGCGACGAATCCGACAAACTTGTGAAAGCCCTTGACGAAGAAGTCGGTATTGCGGAATACACCGATGAAGACGGCAATGTAAGCAAGAGTGTCACCACCGAGACCATCTCCTCCATCATCAGTAAGGAGATGAGCAGTGCAGCCGTAAAAGCGGTCATCATTGCCGTTATCCTGATGCTCCTTTACATCTGGCTGCGTTTCTCGGATTTCCGTTTCGCATCCAGTGCTGTTATCGCACTTTGCCATGATGTACTCGTTGTTCTTGCATGCTACAGCATCATCAGAATCTCTGTCGGCAATACATTTATCGCTTGTATGCTGACAATCGTAGGTTATTCGATCAACGCGACAATCGTTATTTTCGACCGTATCCGTGAAAACCTGAAGATCCGTGCGAAGGGCGAGACACTTGCCGAGCTGGTGAATAAGAGTATCACACAGACACTGACAAGAAGTATCTATACTTCTCTGACCACCTTTATCACGATCACCATGCTGTATATCATCGGTGTGCCTTCCATCAAGGAATTCGCTCTTCCGCTTATGGTCGGTATCGTGGCAGGCGCTTATTCATCCGTGTTCATCACCGGTTCCTTATGGTACATGATGCGCATCGGCGCTGAAAAGAAAGCCGCTGCAAAAGAAGAAGCCAAACGTCCGGCAGCAAAAACCATTCAGAATCAGGCAAAAAGCCAGCCGAAGGGTAAGAAGAAAAACAAACGCTGACCTTTAATTTGGTCCTCAGGACCGGAACTTAAAACAGATACACAGACGGCCGCCCTCTTAAAAAGGGCGGCTGTATAAACTGGAGGAAAGATCTATGGCAGTCAGTTACAACCACAGAGCCATTGAAGAAAAGTGGAGAAAAGAGTGGGAAGCGCATCCCGTCAACGTTGATGACGGCAAAAAACAGAAATATTACTGTCTGGATATGTTTCCGTATCCGTCCGGCCATGGCCTGCATGTAGGACACTGGAGAGGATATGTGATCTCGGATGTCTGGAGCCGTTATAAAATGATGCAGGGTTATTACCTGATTCATCCCATGGGGTGGGACGCTTTCGGACTTCCTGCTGAAAATTATGCGATCAAGACAGGTCAGCATCCCTCGATCTCAACAGCGGAAAATGTCCGCAATATCAAAAAGCAGATCAACCAGATCGCAGCCATCTATGACTGGGACCGTGAAGTCAACACGACAGATCCCGGCTTCTATAAATGGACACAGTGGATCTTTGTCAAAATGTTCGAAAACGGACTTGCATATGAAAAAGAGTTTCCGATCAACTGGTGTCCTTCCTGCAAGACCGGACTGGCCAATGAAGAAGTCGTAAACGGCAAGTGCGAGCGCTGCGGCAGTGAGGTGACTAAAAAGAACCTTCGGCAGTGGATGCTGAAGATCACCAATTATGCCGAGAGACTGTTAAATGATCTCGATAAGCTCGACTGGCCGGAAAAGGTCAAAAAGATGCAGACCGACTGGATCGGTAAGTCCTACGGCGCCGAGGTCGATTTCCCGGTAGACGGTACGGATAAGAAGATCACTGTCTATACAACCCGCCCGGATACCCTCTACGGAGCCACTTTCATGGTCCTGGCTCCCGAACATGAGATGTCCCTCTCACTCGCGACTGACGAGACGAGAGAGCAGGTGGAGAAGTATATCTACGACGCGTCCATGAAATCCAATGTGGACCGCATGCAGGACAAGGACAAGACCGGTGTGTTCACCGGAAGCTATGCCGTGAACCCGCTCAGCAATGAGAAGATTCCGATCTGGCTTTCCGATTATGTTCTTGCTGATTACGGCACGGGAGCGATCATGTGCGTTCCGGCTCATGATGACCGTGACTTTGAGTTTGCAACAAAGTTTGGTATCCCGATCCGTCAGGTCATCGCCAAAGACGGTGTTGCAATCGAAAACATGACTGAGGCTTACACAGAGGCCTCCGGAATAATGATCAATTCCGGCGAATGGAACGGTATGGAATCAGCCGTACTCAAGCAGGAAGCTCCGATGATGATCGAGAAAAAAGGCTTCGGACGCAAATGCGTCAATTACAAGCTCAGAGACTGGGTCTTCTCAAGACAGCGTTACTGGGGCGAGCCTATTCCGATCGTTCACTGCCCGCACTGCGGCAATGTCGCGGTACCGGTGGAAGAATTGCCGCTTCGTCTGCCTGATGTAGAATCTTATGAGCCGACCGGCACCGGAGAATCACCGCTGGCAGCAATCACCGACTGGGTCAACTGCAAGTGCCCGAAATGCGGAGCCGATGCGAAGCGTGAGACGAACACCATGCCGCAGTGGGCAGGATCTTCCTGGTATTTCCTTCGCTATGCAGATCCTCATAATGAAAAAGAGCTGATCTCGAAAGAGAATGCAAAGAAATACCTGCCGGTAGATATGTATATCGGCGGCGTTGAACACGCAGTTCTTCATCTGCTGTATTCACGCTTCTATACCAAGTTCCTGTATGATATCGGAGTGGTGGATTTCGAAGAGCCGTTCACGAAACTGTTCAATCAGGGTATGATCTGCGGACGTGACCGTGAGACCGGAAAGCCCACCAAGATGAGCAAATCTCTCGGAAACATCGTTTCCCCGGATGACATCGTGGAAAACTACGGCTGCGATTCGCTCAGGCTCTATGAGCTCTTTGTAGGTCCCCCCGAGCTCGACTCGATCTGGGACGACGCCGGTATCGACGGCGTATACCGTTTCCTGAGCCGTTTCTACAGTATGGTGATGGAAAACAAGGATAGAGAGACTAAGGCCACAAAAGAGCTTCTGCGCGCGCGCCATACCATGATCAGTACCATTACGCAGCGTCTGGAGAACTTCAGCCTCAACACCGTGATCTCCGGCTTTATGGAGAGTACGAACAAGCTGATCGCCCTTTCGAAAAGCGAAGGCGGTATCGACAAGGAAACGCTTGAAGCCGCCGTCATGCTGATCGCACCGTTTGCGCCTCACCTTGGTGAAGAACTTTGGCATGAACTGGGTCATGAGGGCAGCGTATTCCATGAGACATGGCCGGAGCACGATGAAGAAGCCATGAAGGTGGATGAGATCGAAGTTCCCGTACAGGTTTGCGGAAAGACAAGACTTGTCATCAGCGTACCTGCCGGTGCGTCAAAAGAAGAAGTGATTTCCGCCGGAAGAGAGGCACTTGAGAAAGCCGGAAAGCTTGATGGGACGGTCATCAAAGAGATTTATGTGCCCGGAAAGATCCTGAATATCGTGACCAGAAAATAAATAATACATTTGTGCACAGCCATTCCTGAGGGGAGCGCTTCCGCTCGATCGTCACGCAGCGGTACTAAGGCTCAGACAAAGTCTTCGCCAAGTACCGGCGTTCCGATATGTCCCCTTAAGGAACGGCTGTGCACTATTTATTTTTCTGTTTTTATCTTTGTCAAAAAAAGGAAAAAGCGCATAACCATTCCGCAAGGGGACGTAACCGCAGCGCCGGTACTTGACGAGAGCAAAGCTCGAGTCTTAGTACCGCTGCGCGAGGTTAGAGCGGGAGCGTTCCCCGGCGGAAGGTTATGCGCTTTTGCTTCATAAAAATAATCTGTTCACACCTGTTTCAACCCGGAAATATCCGTGTCGATCACCATGGAGTAGTTGGTATAGTACACCACAAACCCCGGCTTTGCGCCTGCCGGCTTTTTAACCTCCCTGCGCTGCACATAATCGATCTCCACTTTCCCGGCATCACGGCCGGCGCTGTAATAGGCAGCCAGCCTGGCGGCATCCTCAAAAGCCTCGTCGCTTGGCATGGTATCTGCACAGTGAAGGATCACATGTGAACCGGGCATTTTTTTGGCATGGAACCACCAGTCTTTTGCCGAAGCAAATTTGAATGTCAATTCATCATTCTGGTAATTATTCTTCCCGACATAGATATCATAACCGTCACGGCTGATATAATGGTAAGGTTTCGATACGACCCTTGCTTTCTTTTCTTTGGCGCGGCTCTTGATATAGCCGGCCTGTGCCAGTTCATCTCTAACCTGGACAAGGTCTTCTTCTTCAAGCGTCATATCCAGAAATGTCCGGATACTCAGAAGCTGTTCGAGATCTTCGCGTGTCGACCTGGTCTGTTCATCAAGGGCCAGAGCCGTCCTTTTTTGTTTGGCGTAACGGTCGAAATAGCGCGCGGCGTTTTCCTGGGCAGTCATGGTTGGGTCAAGCGGTATTTCCATCTCGGTCCCGTCATAATAATTCGTTACCGTGATCGACTTTGCGCCGGGAGGGCAGGAATAGCCGTAGGTGTTGAGCAGTTCTCCCCAAACACGATATTTATCGCGCTTTTGAGTATCTTTGAGCTGCTTTTCCTGAAGGTCAAGCTTTCGTGAGACTCTGTCAGTGGCGACACTCACGATATGGCGAAGATCGGCCGAACGCTGTCTGATGCGGGAGACCCGGTCTTTCATGGAATAGTAGTCTTCAAGAAGAGAGGAGACTGAATCAAAATGCCGTGAGTTAAGATCCCGGTACATTGTCAGGTCGACAGCCGAATATTCCACAGGTTTTCCGTCTTTATCCGTGACCAGGACCGGCGAAAAGTTTTCTTCCCTGATATCATCCTTCAGCATACGGAATATGGAAAACAGGTGTATCTGATCCATCTCGTTGAAAGAGGCGGTGCTCATGGAAGAATCAAGGCCTGCCCGGTGACAGAGTTCTTCCGCGATCACCGGACTGATCCCGGTGAGGGAAGTGTAGAGGGCTTTAGCCAGGCTTGTCGGCTTTTTAAAGACCATGTCAGTGAATTCTTCCTGTGTGATGGTGAAAGGATCTGACTTTCCTTCGGTGTTCGGGATAAAATAACTGCGTCCGGGAAGTACTTCACGCACTGAACTGGTCTGGAGGGATATATGCTTGATGCTGTCTATGATCCGGTCCTGATCGTCAAGAAAGATAATATTGCTGTGCTTTCCCATTAATTCCACGGCCAGTATTTTTCTGCACAGATCACCCATTTCATCAAGATGTTCGATCTCGAAACGGAGGATCCTCTCAAGCCCGGGCTGAGTGATCGAAACGATCCGCCCTCCGCCGATATGTTTGCGCAGAAGCATGCAGAAGCCCGGAGCCTGAGCCGGAGCCGGCCGGTTATTATTTGTAAGATATATCAGCGGGAGTCCGCCGTTGGCACTGATCAGCAGTCTTTTCTGACCGTCAGTTGCTTTCATGGTCAGGATCAGGGCATCCTTTTCAGGCTGTATGATCTTGCTGATCCGCGCACCTGCAAGGTTCGAAGATAATTCGGAGCGCAGGGCAGCGATAGTGATTCCGTCGAATGACATAAGTCTGGTTTATCCTTTCAAAGTGGTTTACAGTGGGCATTATAACATATTTTCGCAGGTTGACGCACGTTTTGTCATGGATTATAATATATTGACGTTAAAGATGTTGAATGAAGTCAAAAAAGGAGCCTTGCCTGATGATTAAAAGTATGACCGGTTTCGGCAGAGGTGAGGTACAAAAGGGTGAGCGGAAAATTACGGTGGAGATCAAGGCAGTGAACCACCGCTATTTTGATGTAAATGTCAAAATGCCTAAGAGCCTGATCAGTTTTGAAGCCCCTGTACGTACACTGCTGAAGGAATATATAGAAAGAGGGAAGGTGGACGTTTTCATCTCCCTGCAGGGACAGGTACAGGATAACTGTACGGTTACCTATAATGATAAGATCGCCAGACAATACCTTGAGTGCTATCGGCGGATGAATGAAGATCTCGGGCTGCCGGATGATATCAAGCTCTCTACGATCGGAAGAAGTCCCGAAGTATTTACTCTCATGCAGGAGAGTGATGATGAAGATGAATTGTGGAGTGAACTGGAAGCGGCCGTGAGGATGGCCTGTGAACGATTCGTACAGGTAAGGGCCGGTGAAGGAGAACATCTGAAAAAGGATCTGCTCGATAAGCTTGACCGGATGGAAAAAAACGTCGTGCTTGTGGATGAGAGAAGGCCTGCGATCGTGGCAGCCTACCGCGCCAGAATCGAAGAAAAGGTCCGTGAACTTCTCGGTGATACGCAGATCGACGAATCAAGGCTGGCCGCTGAGATCGTCCTGTTTTCGGATAAGATCTGTACGGATGAGGAAACCGTCCGTCTCGGCAGTCATATCCGTTCTATGAAGGAGAACCTGGCAAAGGGCGGAGCTGTCGGAAGAAAACTGGATTTTATCGCACAGGAGATGAACCGGGAGGCCAACACGATTCTTTCAAAAGCAAATGACCTGGAGACGTCTCAGATCGCGATCGATCTTAAAACGGAGATCGAGAAGGTCAGGGAACAGATCCAGAATATCGAGTGAGATCGTTTGCATCCGCGGAGGTTCGGACAGTGATTGACAGACTGATCAATATCGGATTTGGAAATACCGTCAACTGTGCGAAGCTGGTTGGCGTGGTCGCGCCTGAAGCTGCGCCGGTTCGCAGGATGGTCCAGAGTGCGAAGGAACTGGGAAAATGCATCGATGCTACCCAGGGAAGGAAAACGAAAGCGGTGATCGTTATGGAGGACGGTGTGATCGTGCTTTCCGCCGTGACACCAGATACCATCACGAGGCGTTTTTCAGACACGGGTGAGATTCAGGCAGCTGATAAACAGGTTAACGGGTCGTTATGATCTTTGGGAGGTGACGGATATGGCACTGAAAGGTAGTCTTGTGGTTATATCCGGTTTCTCTGGCGTAGGCAAGGGAACCGTGATCAGGCATATGATGGAGACACATGAAGGATATGCTTATTCCGTCTCCGCGACTACCCGTGAAATGCGGGAGGGTGAAAAGGACGGTGTGGATTACTTCTTCATTACGGAGGAAGAATTTACCCGTATGATCAGGGATCATGAACTTATCGAGTATACTAATTACTGCGATCATTTCTATGGTACCCCGAAGAAGTTTGTCCGTCGGATGCTGGAAGAAGGAAAAGACGTCATCCTGGAGATCGAGACGCAGGGTGCCAACCTGATCCGCCGCCAGTTTCCGGATGCGCTCCTTATGTTCATCATGCCCCCGAGCGGCGAGGAGCTATTGAACCGGCTCAACGGCAGAGGCTCCGAGACGGACAGGGTGATCCGGCAGCGCATGCAGAGGGCCGCACGCGAAGCGGAATGCATTGATGATTACGACTATGTCTTCATAAACGATAAGGTCGAAGAGTGCGCAGAACAGATCCACTCGCTGATCATCAGCCAGAAGGCGAGAACAGACAGAAATTTTGAAAAGATCTCAAAAATCAGACGTGAGATCAGTGAATACCTGAAAGGAGAATGAATTATGCTTCATCCGTCTTATACAGATCTTATGAAAATCGTCAACGAGGATGCCGAGGGCGATACACCGGTCGTCAACAGCCGTTATTCCATCGTGATGGCTACGGCCAAGAGAGCACGGCAGATCATTGCCGATCAGTACGCTGACGAAGAAGATAAGGCCAAGCCTCTTTCTGCCGCAGTAAAAGAATTGAGCGACCGCGTGATCCATATTCTTCCGAATGATGCGCCTGAAGAAGAGACACAGGAAGCGGCCGGGGAGACAGCTGAAGAGGAAAACGTTTCTGATACGGAGACTGCTTCGGAGGAATAAAAATGTTCGGATCCGGGAAAAAGAACAAAAAAGGTCCGGAGCCCGAGATCTACAAAGATCCTCCCGCACCGGAACATGTAAGTGTTTCAGCTTTATATATCATTCTTTCCATTCTTTATGTGGTCGGCGGCGTACTGATGCTCATTTTTACGAGCGTGACCGTTGCTTCGCTGGGAATGGTGCTGGGCGCCTGTATGCTTGCTTACGGAGCGGCCAGAATCGTGATCTATTTTACCAGAGATAATTTTACCGGCATCATGCAGATGGATCTGACTGTCGGGGTGACTCTGGCAGCGCTTGGCGCATTCATGCTCCTTCACAAAGATTTTGTGGAGACGGTATTTCCTTTTGCGGTATCGATCCTGCTGCTGATCGGAGCTATTTCCAAGATCCAGTACAGTGTTGATCTGAAGCGCATGGGTGCCCAAAGATGGAAAATATTCCTTGTCTTTGCCCTGATCCTGTTCGTGCTCGGCGGCATCCTGCTCTATAATCCTTTCAATAAGGAAGCCATGTGCTGGTATATAGCCATCTGCCTTATTCTGGAAGGTATTCTCAATATTATCGCTGTTTTGTGGATCTCTCACAGAATCAAAAAGAACGCGGGAAGCAGCTTCCGGGTAAATCCCGTCCAGGCTCCGTCATCGATCCGTTCCGCAAGGCCGGGTGACCCCGGTTATACACCACTTCCGGGTAATAATGAAAAAGAGGTCCTTCTTGAGGAGGATACCTACAGGTAAAAGCAGTATTTACAGGATTTAAAACAAAAAATGAATGTATTATTTGTATCGCTCGGCTGTGACAAGAATCTTGTTGACAGCGAGAAAATGCTGGCCATTCTGGCCGGCAGCGGATATACCATCACGGATGACGAGACAGCAGCAGATGTGATCATTATCAACACCTGCTGCTTTATCAATGATGCGCGTGATGAGAGCATCTCATCGATCATTGAGATGTCGAAATTCCGCCGGGAAGGGCCGTGCAGGGCTTTGATCGTTACCGGATGCCTTGCCCAGCGCTATCAGCAGGAGATACTTGATGAGATACCCGAAGTGGACGCTGTCCTGGGAACTTCGAGTCCGGACAGGATCGCACAGGCCGTTGAGGAAGCACTTGATGCGCACCGTGTAAAGATTCTTGATGATATTGACAGGCCCATATCAATATCATCCGAAAGGATGGTTACAACAGGGGGGCATTACGCATATCTTAAGATCGCCGAAGGGTGTAATAAACGCTGTACCTACTGCATCATTCCCTCCCTCAGGGGGTCTTACAGGTCAGTGCCCATGGAATCGCTTCTGGAAGAAGCGCGCTCCCTTGCGGATAAAGGCGTGAAGGAACTGATTCTGGTTGCCCAGGAGACTACTCTGTACGGGGTTGACCTTTATGGCGAGAAACGTCTTCACCTGCTGGTTAAGGAACTTGCAAAAATACCTGGTCTTTACTGGATCCGCCTCCTGTACTGCTATCCGGAGGAGATCTATGACGACCTGATCGAAACGATCGCGTCAGAGCCGAAGTGCTGTCATTACCTTGATATTCCGATTCAGCACTGCAATAACGAGATCCTGCGAAGGATGGGAAGACGGACATCTAAAGAGGATATCATAAGCCTGATCGGTACGCTGAGGGAAAAGATCCCGGATATTGCCATCCGCACCTCGCTGATCACCGGATTTCCCGGGGAGACAAGACAGCAGCATGAAGAGCTCATGGATTTTATCGATGAGATGGAATTTGACCGGCTCGGTGTATTTCCCTATTCGAGAGAAGATGGTACGAAAGCGGCCCTGATGGATGGTCAGCTCGACGAAGAAGAGAAAAACGCGAGACGGGATGAACTGATGCAGCTACAGCAGGAGATCAGCTTAGACCTTAACCGTGACAGGATCGGAAGAGAGCTGACCGTTATGGTTGAGGGAAAGGCAGTGGATGAAGATGTCTATGTATGCCGTACTTATGCGGATGCTCCGGATGTCGATTCTTATCTTTTCCTGAACACGGAAATGCAGCTTGTGTCCGGCGATTTCCTCAAAGCCCGTGTGACCGAGGCCGGGGAATATGACCTGATCGGTGTTCCCTCAGAAGAGTACTGAATTAATATTATATAAACGGAGGTTTATTATGGTCTGGAATGTACCGAATATACTTACTGTCGCAAGAATGGGCCTGGTGCCCGTATTCGTGGCACTTTTAATGACCGGGAATCCGATTCCGGCAGGAATCATTTTTATCATTGCATCACTGACAGATACACTGGACGGCTACCTGGCCAGGAAAAACAACCAGATCACCGTATTCGGAAAATTTATGGATCCTCTGGCGGATAAGCTGCTGGTATGCAGTGCTTTGATCTGTATGGTGGAACTCGGAACTATTCCGGCATGGATCGTGATCGTCATTGTGGGAAGAGATTTTATCATTTCCGGCTTCAGGCTGGTAGCGGCTGAACGCGGAGTCGTGATCGCTGCGGGATTCTGGGGAAAGCTTAAGACCGTCGTACAGATGGTCATGTGCATCCTGCTGATCTTCCCGTTTACCGGTATTATCCATACGATCGGCATCGTCCTGATGTGGGCAGCCCTCGCCCTTACGATCATTTCCCTGGTGGATTATCTTTATACAAACAGAGGGGTATTGTCTGAGAATTAAACGATATGGAGGAACAGCATCATCATGGAAAAGATCATTATGAAAACACCGCTGGTTGAGATGGACGGAGACGAGATGACGAGAATCCTCTGGGCGTGGATCAAAGATGAACTGATCAGGCCTTATGTGGATCTTAAGACCGTTTATTTTGACCTTGGTCTCACCAAAAGAGAGGAGACGAAGGACAAAGTGACCGTAGATGCGGCGGCGGCAGCCCTTGAATACGGGGTCTCCGTCAAATGTGCCACGATCACGCCGAATGCTGCCAGGGTGAAGGAATATGATCTGAGCTCGATGTGGAAAAGCCCGAACGGCACTATTCGTGCGATCATGGACGGCACCGTGTTCCGCACGCCTATTATCGTTAATAATATTAGTCCGGTTGTCCGGAACTGGAAAAAACCGATCACGATCGCAAGGCATGCCTACGGGGATGTTTACAAAAACGCCGAGATGAGGATCGACGGTCCCGGCCGTGTTGAACTTGTTTATACTGATCCGTCCGGAAACAGCAGAAGTGTCGGCGTCCATGATTTTGACGGACCGGGAATCGTCCAGGGCATGCATAATACGGACAAGTCGATCGAGAGCTTCGCGAGAAGCTGTTTTACCTGCGCTCTCGACATGAAACAGGACCTGTGGTTCTCTTCTAAAGATACGATCTCCAAAACATACGATCACCGGTTTAAAGATATTTTTGCCGATATTTTTGAAAAAGATTACCGTGAGGCGTTTGAGAAAGCCGGAATCACCTATTTTTATACGCTGATCGACGACGCTGTTGCCAGGGTAATGAAGTCAGAAGGCGGATTTATCTGGGCATGTAAAAATTATGACGGCGACGTGATGAGTGATATGATCTCCTCCGCGTTCGGATCACTGGCGATGATGACATCCGTCCTGATCTCGCCGGACGGGAAATATGAATACGAAGCAGCCCACGGGACCGTACAGAGGCATTATTACAGGCACCTTGAAGGAGAGAGTACTTCCACGAATTCGGTTGCCACTATTTTTGCCTGGACCGGCGCGCTGCGCAAAAGAGGAGAACTGGATGAACTTCCGGAACTGTCTGCATTTGCAGACCGTCTGGAAAAAGCAGTGACCGATACGATCGAGTCCGGTACAATGACAAAGGATCTTGCTCTGATCACCACGGAAGAGAATCCCGATATCGTTGATTCACTCGGATTTATCCGCGCCGTGAAAGCAAAACTTGAACAAGACGCATAATATACAGATCATAAAAAGGATGGTGAGTTCTGCTGAGAATGGGAGTTAACGGAAGAGTTGAATATTATAAAGCGCTCAGACTAGGGGAAAAAGCATCCAGAATTGAACAGGCGAAGGGAAATTATCCCTATCTGCCTGCCCTGGACGGTTTCCTCCAGAATTCAGATGTCAAGACAGAGACCAGTCTGGGACTTGTTGAGATTCCGCTTGATCTGATCGTGGGGACAAAGACCGTGGGCCGTTCCAATGCCTTCGGTCCTAATTTTATGCCTTTGATGCATGAGAAGAGTGAGTTCGCCATGAAATGGGCCTCTGTGTATGATCATCAGGAAGCTGAGGGTATCACGGATCCGATCGTTTGTTATGAGTTCATGAATCGTTTTTATGTTCTCGAAGGCAATAAAAGGGTCAGTGTGCTCAAATACCTGGGAGCTACGAGCATTGAGGGCCGTGTCACGAGATTGGTGCCGCACAGGTCTGACAATCCCGAAAACCGGATCTTTTATGAATTTATGGAATTCTACCGGCATACGCAGATCAATTATGTGTGGTTTTCGAAAGAGGGCAGGTTTGCCTCTCTTGCTCATTTGTGCGGGAAACAGCCCGACGAGGACTGGACGGATGAAGAGAGGAAGATCTTTGCTTCCCGTTACCAGCGTTTTCTGGAACTGTTCAGGGAAAAAGGCGGAGAACAGACCGGAGTTACCCCGGCTGATGCCATGCTGTTCTATCTTTCCCTCTATCCGTATGAAGAGATGGATGATAAGACGGAAACTGTGCTGACTCAGGAGATCGAACGTATATGGGATGAATTTTCACTGCTTGATATCTCTCCCGAACAGGCATTGGTACTTGATCCGGAAGAAGATACAGACGCAGGCCTCTTTGCCCGGTTTTTCAAAAAGACCGGAACGAAAACACTTAAGATCGCGTTCGTACACATACGGTATACAAATCAATCCGGATGGGTATACAGTCATGAACTGGGAAAAACGTACATCGAGCAGACCTTCGGAAAGATGGTCACATGCCGCAGTTATTTTGTTGAAAACAGGGAACTGAGGCAGGCTGCGATCGAGAAAGCTATCAACGACGGCGCTCATATTATCTTTACGACCAGCGCCCAGCTGCTGGATCCGAGCCTGAAAGCAGCGGTGGCACATCCCGATGTCAAGATCCTCAACTGCTGTTTAAACAGACCGTATAAGACTATCCGGACTTATTACGGACGTATGTATGAGGCAAAGTTCCTGGAAGGAATGATCGCCGGCGCCATGGCCGATAATGACAGGATCGCCTACTGTGCCGACTATCCGATATTCGGTGCGATCGCAAGCATCAACGCCTTTGCAAGGGGCGCCGCGATGACCAATCCCCGTGCGAAAGTCTATTTAAACTGGCTTTGTGAGAATGACAGCGACCTTGAAAAACTGATGCGTGAAAATGATATCCATATCGCTTCTGACCTGGATACATTCCGTCCGGGAACAGGCTCAAGAAGATACGGCCTTTATGATATCCGCAGCGAGACCTTTGAGAACCTGGCGGTTGCCGTATGGAACTGGGGGAAATTCTATGAGAAGATCATCCGGGATATCCTGTTCGGAAACTGGAACGGCCCTGACAGTAAGAAAAGACCGGCAATGAATTACTGGTGGGGAATCTCGGGAGAGATCGTTGACCTGATCCTTTCGAGAAAACTTTCTCCCGGTCTTGCGGAACTGATCTCTATGGTTCGCTGGCAGATAAGCAGGGATCTGTTTCATCCTTTCGGCGGCCCGATCTTCAAACAGAACGGAATCGTAGCGGGAGATGAGAAGAGTGTTCTTACTCCCGAAGAGATCATCTCCATGGACTGGCTTGCAGCGAATGTCGTCGGTGTTATACCGGATCCGTCAAGAATCAGTGAGGCGGCTAAAGAACTGATCTCACTTCAGGGAATAGACCCCGCAAAGGAGAAGATATGAATATCCTTGCGATCTCCGATGTGCCGTCGAAAGCACTGTGGGATTTTTTTGAAAAAAGCAGGCTGGAGGGAGTCGATCTGATTCTCTCCTGCGGAGACCTGCCCGCAGCTTACCTTTCTTTCCTTGTGACACTGGGTCCGTGTCCGGTCTTCTATGTTCCCGGAAATCATGACAAGGGTTACCTGGACAAACCACCGGAAGGGTGTGTATGCGTAGACGATAAGATAGTGGAGTATAACGGCGTAAGGATACTCGGATTGGGAGGATCCATGCGCTATAACAGCAATATCTATCAATATTCGGAAAAGCAGATGCAGAGCCGGATTCGCAAACTGCGTTTCTCTCTTTTCCGGAACAGGGGATTCGATATCCTCCTGACGCATGCCCCGGCGAAAGGGGTGGATGATGCCCCGGATCTTCCTCATCAGGGTTTTGACTGTTTTAACGGTCTGATGTCTAAGTATCATCCGAAATATATGGTTCACGGTCATGTGCATATGAATTACGGAATGAATATCCCGAGAACGGTTACCGTCGGGGAGACCACCGTGATCAATGCTTATGAGCGCTACCTGATAAAATATTAAAAGGCCGGGACTTGATCAGTCACCTGCCAGTTCTTCCCATCTGTTATAGAGATCTTCCAGCCTTGCGGTAAGGCTGTCTTTTTCATGCACAAGAGCAGCGCATTTTTCCGGATCGGAATAGTTTTCCTCGAGTGTCAGGAGGTGATCGGTCTGTGCCTGCTTCTGTTCACAGTCATTGATCTCGTCTTCAATCTTGGCCAGGTCATTCTTTCTTTTCCGCTCCCTGGCAAGCTGTTCTTTTTCAAGTTCCCATTTTCTCTTCGAATCTGTGACCGTATCCGGCTGTGCGAAGGTCGTTTTTTCTGTACCCAGGATCTTCCGTGTCAGATCATCTTTTTTCTCAAGATAATAGTCATAATTTCCGGAATAGCTGATCAGGGTGTTTCCGGTAAGGTCCAGGATCCTGGTAGCAGTCTGGTTGATAAAATACCGGTCATGAGAAACATAGAATACCGTTCCCGTATAATTGACAAGCGCATTCTCCAGGATCTCTCTTGAGACGATATCAAGGTGATTGGTGGGCTCATCAAGGATCAGGAAGTTTGCATTGGAGAGCATCAGCCTGGCAAGACTGACACGTCCGCGTTCCCCGCCGCTTAAGTCGCCGATCCGTTTGAAAACGTCATCGCCGGTAAAGAGAAAAGCGGCCAGGACATCCCTGATCTGGGTATTTGTCATATCCGGATGATCATCGGACAGCTGTTCAAAAAGTGTCTTTTCATTATCGAGCAGCTGGTGCTCCTGGTCAAAATATCCGATGAAAACATTCGTCCCCACGGAAACACTTCCTTCATCAGCCGGGGCAAGCCCGGTAATGATTTTAAGAAGAGTTGTTTTTCCGGTTCCGTTGTCACCGATAAGGGCAACTCTTTCCTGACGCTTTATCTCAAAGTCAAGATCAGTAAAGAGTACAGTCTCAAAGGACTTTGAAAGGTCTTCAACCTTCAGGACGTCCCGTCCGCTTCGGATACGGGGAGTGAGTGTCAGCCTCATGGCGTCATCAACATCCTGAGGCTTTTCAAGGCGCTCGATCTTGTCAAGCATCTTCACCCGGCTTTCAGCTCTTTTAATTGATTTTTCGCGGTTAAAGGAACGAAGCTTTGTGATGACTTCCTCCTGGTGACGGATCTGGGCCTGCTGATTTCTCCAGGCTTTCAGGGCAGCATCTCTAAGCTGTTTTTTCTGCCTGGCGTAGTGTGTATAGTTCCCTTCAAAAACACTGACTTTTCCCGCTTCGATCTCAATGATCTTAGTGGCGATCCGGTTTATAAAATATCGGTCATGGGACACGATGAGTACAGCGCCTGAGTAGCCGGACAGGTAGTTTTCAAGCCACGCGACCGCATTCATGTCCAGATGGTTGGTAGGTTCGTCCAGGAGAATAAGATCCGGAGACGAGAGCAGCAGCTTGCCCAGAGCGATTCTGGTCTTTTCTCCTCCGGAGAGAGTTTGACAGCGGCGTGAAAAATCATCCTGGGAAAATCCAAGACCTTTCAGGACACCGGTGATCTCACTTCGTGCCTGATAACCATTCTTCTGTTCGAATTCGACCTGCATCCGGTGATACTGATCCATCAGCAGCGGAAGCGTATCCGGTCCGGCCTTGGAAATGGCATGTTCCATATCCCTGATCTTGTCTTCAAGTTCCAGTACTTCCCGCAGCGAATCTTCCATCTCTTCAAGTATGGTGGAATCATCCCTGATCATTTTTTCCTGGGCAAGGTAGCCAAAGGTGGCATCCTTAGAAAATGTAACGGTTCCGGAATCCGAATTCAGCTCACCGGCGATCATTTTGATCAGGGTGGATTTGCCTGCACCGTTAATACCGACAACAGCGGCTTTTTCATGTTCTTTGATTCCGAATGAAGCATGAGAAAAGATGGTATCTTCACCGAAAGATTTCCCGAGGTCATGACAGGAAAGGATCATTTTACGATTTCTCCTTTAGACAAGTTGATCAACTTTCTCTATTATAGTTTGGAAGAGGCAAAAACACAAAGGGTTTTCAACGTCTGCCTGACTTTGGTTGACTTTGCGATGGTAGAAATTTATAATAATAGGAAACAAAAACCTAGGAACGACCAGTCATTACGGAGGACGAGTAAAATGGAACAGAAGCATATCTCTCCCGCAGTGATCACCAGGCTGCCCAGGTATTATCGTTATCTCAAAGACCTGATGGATAAAGGGACAGAAAGAATCTCTTCGGCAGATTTGAGCCGCATCATGAATGTCACTGCATCCCAGATCCGTCAGGACCTGAATCATTTCGGAGGTTTCGGACAGCAGGGCTATGGCTATAACGTGCCTCATCTCTATCAGGAGATCGGGCGGATCCTTGGGCTGGAACATGAGCATGCCATGATCATTATCGGCGCCGGAAATCTCGGCCGCGCTCTGGCCAACTATGTTAATTTTGAGCGGCGCGGGTTTCGAATCATCGGTCTGTTCGACAAGGCTGATGATCCGGAAAGTGAGATCATCCGCGGCAACAGAATTATGGGTACCGATAAACTGCCTTCTTTCATTAAAGAGAACAGGGTCGATATAGCGGCACTGACACTTCCGAGCGATGGTGCTAAGAAGATATGTCCCATCCTGGTGGAAGGAGGAATAAAAGCAATCTGGAATTTTGCTCACACAGATCTGGATGTGCCGGAAAATGTGGTGGTCGAAAATGTCCATCTGTCCGAGAGCCTGATGAAGCTGTCCTATGCGCTTCATGCCGGTGAGATCGGCGGGGAGTGAACCGGGGAAAGGCTGAAAGGAATTAGAGGAAAATGCTGAATATATGTAATGCCGGAGCGGTGCGCAGCGCCGACAGGGCAGCTGTGGAAGAGTGGGGGATTCCTTCCGCCGTTCTTATGGAAAGGGCGGCTCTTGGCGTGACAGAGGCTGTCACAGCAAACTGTCTGCCCGGAAGCCGTATCCTGGTGGTCGCCGGACCCGGAAATAATGGAGGTGACGGGTTTGCCGCCGCAAGACTTCTGCGCCAGCTTGGCTGGAAGGCGGAAGTTTTTTTTGCCGGCAGCCGTACAAGGATGAGTACTGACTGTGCGCTCCAGGAACAGATCTGGCAGCGTATGGGTGAAATGACGAGGGAAAATGAAACGCCGGATTTTGACAGCTGTGATGTGATCATCGATGCCCTGTTCGGCACCGGTCTTGCAAGATCGGTCGAAGGAGCTGCCGCGGATCTGATCGAAAGAATCAATCGATCCGGAAAGATGGTGATCAGTGTCGATATCCCTTCCGGAATCAGCGCGGACCGCGGCTGTGTGATGGGGTGCGCCGTCAGAGCGGATATAACGGTTACTTTTTCCTGCCTCAAGACCGGCCTTGTGGTATATCCGGGAAGAGAGTACTGCGGAAAAGTACTTATCCGTCACGTCGGTAATGAAGATCTGCTTGTGCCTTCAGCGTTTTCACTGGAAGAAGATGATTTAAAAGAATTGCTGCCGGAACGTAAAAGGCGTTCAAATAAAGGAACTTACGGCAGAGTGCTGATGATCACAGGCTGTGAGGATATGCCCGGAGCTGCGCTTCTTGGTGCAAGGTCCGCATACCTGACCGGATGCGGCCTTGTGGAAGTGTTTACACAGGAGTCTGTTAAAAACACGATTGCTTCTTGTTTGCCGGAGGCGGTCTATACCGTCAGGTCATCTTGTGAAAAGCCTGATGCCGCTGCTGACCTGATAAAATTGTCAGCGGCCCTTGTACGGGCGAAGGCTGTATGTATCGGGCCGGGCCTCGGCCAGGGAATATTCACGGAGGCCGCGGTATCGAGAACGCTTGAGTGCGAGGATAAGTGTGTGATCGCGGATGCGGACGCTCTTCGCGCCAGATGTTTCTCCGTCTGCGCTGACAGGAGAAGATCGCCTCTGGTCATAACGCCGCATCCGGGAGAAATGGCTCATCTGACAGGGAAAAGCATTTCCGATATCATGGAGGATCCTGTCGGTACGGCGGCAGAATATGCGAAAACACATCACCTGATCTGCGTCCTGAAAGATGCTGCCACAGTAATAACCGACGGTAAGAGGATTTTTCTTAACCGTTCGGGATGCGACGGGATGGCGACGGCCGGGGCAGGCGATGTGCTCACCGGGATGATCGGATCTTTATGCGCTCAGGGAATGGAACCGTTTATGGCAGCGGCAGCCGGTGTTTATCTGCACGGACTGGCAGGAGAGAAAGCCGGTGACGGCCTTGGTGCCAGAAGCATGTGTGCCGGTGACATCGCCGGAAACATCCCGGAAGTATTAAAAAAAATCTGAACGGCAGGAGGAAGTTGGAGTGAATCAGGGAAACAGCAGATTGTGTGCTTATATCGATATGGATGCTGCGGCTTTCAATTTTGAGATGATGCGCCGGAAATTAAAAGAAGGCACAAAAATGTGCGCAGTCGTCAAAGCTGACGGTTACGGACACGGAGCGGAGAAGATCGCACTGATGGCACAGGAGTATCCTTATATATGGGGATTTGCCGCGGCGACCGTTCCGGAGGCTTTTACTCTGCGAAAAGCCGGTATCACTAAACCGATCCTGATACTGGGATGCATCTTCCCCGAAGACTATGAGACGGTCATCACGAACGAGATCAGAGCAACGATCTGTGACATGCTCTCGGCCGAGGAACTTTCCCGGACAGCCTGCCGCCTTGGAAAGGACGCCATTGTTCACATAGCGGCAGATACCGGAATGTCGAGAATCGGTTTTCCGGCAGATGAAGAAGGGGCCTGCCTGGCCGAAAAGGTCAGCCTGATGAACGGCATCAGGCTTGAGGGCGTTTTCACACATTTTGCCAAAGCGGATGAAGCTGACAAGTCCGATGCTCTGAATGCTTTTGAAAAGTACGTGTCATTTCTTTCAAAGCTGAAAGAAAAAGGAGTCAGGATACCCATCTGTCATTGTTCAAACAGTGCGGCCATCCTCGAACTTCCCGGGGCCCATCTCGATATGGTCAGAGCAGGGATCTCCATCTACGGGATCTATCCTTCGGATGAGATGGACAGGCAGCAAAGTCCTCTTAAGCCGGTCATGAGTCTTAAGAGCCATATCACTGCACTGCGTACGATCGACAGAGGGACCAGCGTCAGTTACGGGGGACTCTTTACGGCAGAAAAAGAAACAATAGTGGCTACGGTTCCCGTCGGATACGCGGATGGATACCCCAGAAGCTTAAGCTGTAAGGGAAGCGTTCTTATCCACGGAAAACGTGCCCCGATTCTGGGGAGGGTCTGTATGGACCAGATGATGGTCGATGTGACCGATATTCCGGTGCAGCTTCGCGATGAAGTGACACTTCTTGGAAAGGATGGAGATGACGAGATCACCATCTATGAACTTTCAGAATTAAGCGGACGCTTTCCGTATGAGTTCGTCTGTGATGTGGGAAGGCGTGTCGAAAGAGTCTATCTCCCGCAGCAGGGGGCTTTTTCTTGACGAAAATGGAAGATAATGTTATAGTCTTACAGAATATGCCCAAAATATAGGTATTCAGTTAAAGGAGTCGTTATGTCAGGACATTCAAAGTTTGCAAATATCAAACATAAAAAGGAAAAAAACGATGCCGCTAAAGGCAAGATCTTTACCATCATCGGGCGTGAGATCGCGATTGCCGTTAAAGAGGGTGGTCCTGATCCCAACAATAACAGCAAACTTCGCGATGTGATCGCCAAGGCGAAAGCCAATAACATGCCCAACGATACCATCGACCGCGGAATTAAGAAAGCGGCCGGAGATATCGGTTCCGTCAATTATGAGCACGTGACCTACGAAGGCTACGGCCCGAGCGGAATCGCCATCATCGTGGAAGCGCTGACCGATAACAAGAACCGAACGGCTGCCAATGTTCGCAGTGCCTTTACCAAGGGAAGCGGCAATATCGGGACACAGGGATGTGTTTCTTATATGTTTGACCAGAAAGGCCAGATCATCATCGATAAGGAAGAGTATGAGACCGATCCGGATGAATTGATGATGCTTGTGCTCGATGCGGGCGCCGAGGACTTTTCAGAGGAAGAGGACAGCTACGAGATTCTTACCTCGCCCGAGGATTTTTCGGCAGTCAGGCAGGCGCTTGAAGAAGCGAAAATTCCCATGGCATCTGCAGATGTCACGATGATTCCGCAGAATTATGTTACCGTTACTGATGAGGATGCCCTTAAGCAGCTTAACAGGACTCTTGACCTGCTCGATTCGGATGATGATGTCCAGGCTGTCTATACCAATCTTGATGACTGATCACTTTCGACCAGGAGATACGATCTGTAGGGGAGGCTCATGAGATGAGTGACTATCAGGTGGCGGTCGCAGCCATGGAATCCATGGCTGAAAACGGACTGTCCAGACTTGAATTTTTTCATCGGAAAACGTATGTGGATTCGTTCAACAGTTTCTATGAAGCACATATTCCGGCTTTCGATGCAATCGAACAGCTCTACGGCCAGGTGCGGGAACCTGATGAGATGATCATGAATATGGCCCTTGCTTATGTGGAAGGTGCCAAAAAGATTCTTGACGGTGTTTCCAAAAAAGTGAAGGCCGATGCAAAGATGATGGAGCTGAATATGCAGCTTGCCGTTTTTACTTATCCTGCGATCCTCCATTATAAGGGCAGTTCTTCCGCGCCGCTGGCCGAATGCATTTCAAAAGAATGGAAGAAGCAGTTCCCGAAATCCAATGTTTCGATGGCGGAATTCGACACGATCGAATCCGGTTTCCATCGTAAGTTCTGCTATATCACGACTGCCGTATGCCTCAGTACCGGCGGCGGCGACGACTGTTATGAACTTTCACTTCTCAGAGATTACCGGGATGGCTACCTTGCTTCGCTGGAAAAGGGCAGTGAAATGATCCGCCGGTACTATGATGTGGCCCCTTCCATCGTCAAGCATATTGACGAAAAGGAGGATTCCGGCCGCATTTACGATGATATCTATAAGGAATGGATCTCCCCCTGTATCCGGATGATCGAAGAAGGCCGGAATGAGGAGTGCTGCCAGACATATGAGCAGATGGTCGAAACACTCAGAGATCAGTTCTTCTTCCGGGAGCAGTGAATCTGTCTGCCGGCAAAACTTATCACGCCCGGCAGTTCTGTTACAGAACAGGCCGGGCAGTCGTTTTTTAATTCATTTGTACTACGGAAAGGAATCTGGATATGAATTTCCTACAGTCTTTGTTTCTCGGAATCGTTCAGGGCCTGACAGAGTTTCTGCCGGTGAGCAGTTCCGGCCATCTGGCGATCTTCCAGAATATTTTTCATATCGATACCGGTTCAAGCATGCTGTATGACGTACTGCTTCACCTGGCAACACTGCTTGTCGTTTTCATCTATTTCCGAAAGGAGATCTGGCAGCTGATCAGGACTTTCTTCTCCATGATCGGTGACCTTTTCCATAACTTCCGGGCACGTTTCTTCCCGGGAAAAGATAAAGATGAGATCGTTCTGCGCAGGATCATTACATCCAATTACAGGAAATTCGTGCTCCTGATCATCGTATCAACGATTCCGACGGGCATTATGGGATATCTCGGAAAAAAACTGATCGCCGATGCTTCGGAGACACTGCTTGTTCCCGGAATCTGCCTGATGATCACCGCTGTCCTTCTTTTCCTTTCGGACCGGGTGACGGATAACTATAAGATCCCGAAAGATGTCAGCTGGAGAGAGGCCGTTATCATCGGAATAGCACAGGGATTTGCGACGCTTCCCGGGCTTTCCCGCTCCGGAACAACGATCAGCACCTGCCTTTTTCTTAAACTTGACCGTAAGTTTGCCGTCAAGTATTCTTTTATTCTCTCAATTTCCGCCATCCTTGGCGCAACTTTGCTTGAATTAAAGGACATCGGAGCCGAAAAGATCACGGCTTCCGTGGGTGTCACCTATGCAGTCGGCATGGTCGCGGCTGCCGTTGTCGGCTATCTGTGCATTCGCTTTATGATGAAAGTCGTTTCTCACAGAAAGTTCAGGTATTTTGCATATTACTGCTTTGCAGCCGGCATCCTGGCGGTCGTCGGGCATTTTGTCCTGATCCGCTGAGTACTTTGAAGGAGTTTTAAATCTATGGCAGCATCAACTGCATCCGGAAATAAGAAAACGACGTCGTCCGCTAAAGCGGCTTCATCATCGTCCCGAAAGGGCAAACGTGCCGCTAAACCGAAAACAGCGGCGAAAGCTGCGGCTAAGAAACCGGCAGCGAAGAAAACAGCCCCGGCCAGAAAGATGGATTACGAAGTGTGGGTGGAGATCACCCTCTGGGTAACACTTGCTTTCTGGGTACTGGTGTTTATCAGTTTCTTCGGTTTTGGCGGAAAAGTCGGGAAAGCAGCTGCTGATGTCTGTTTCGGACTTTTCGGCACACTGGCTTATATACTTCCGCCGCTGGCATTCATCATCACGATCGTGATCATTTTCCCGACGGATAAAGTGAAAAAATACCGCTGTATCGGTGCTTTCGTGCTCTACGTGATCTTATGCGCAGTCATGCAGGTCGCGCTGGTGGGAGAAAGCCGCGGTTTTAAGGCATCTGAATTCTATGAAGCCGGACGTACTTACCGCACCGGCGGAGGTGTTGTAGGAGGTGTCATCGTCTCGTTCTTTACCAGGTTCCTTGGCCTGATCGCCACCTGCATCCTGCTTGCTTTCCTGGCGCTGATCTGCCTTTTGCTGATCACTCAGCGCTCTTTTATGAAGGATATCGGGTCAAAAACCGGGCAGATCCGGGAGCGCAGGAGAGAGGCGGCGTCTGAGCGGCGCGAAAGACGTGAGGAGTGGATACGGGAAAGACAGGAACGCCGAAGACGCCTGGAAGAGGAAGAAGCCAGGCAGGTCAGTATCAGTACGCTTCCCCGCGAGCAGGTCAGAACGGTCAAAAGAAAAAGAACAGACCGTGTCCCGGTTCCGGATGTTGTGACGGCGGCAGAAAGAAAAAACAGGAATACAAGACCTCTTTCAGAGATCTTTACCGACTGGGAACATGAGGAAGAGACTTCCGTCCCTGCTATCACCCAGAAAGAACCCAAAGCGATGGAGACTCTCCGCAGTGCCGGAAAGATCCCTGCTGTAAAGGAGACTTCTGCTGAAGATACGGATTGGATGGATCACATTACGGGGCTGGAAGAAGAACCGCTTCCGACTGAAGAGAATGTTCAGCCTGTTCCCGCCGCTGAAGAAGCACAGGAACAGACAGCAGTCAGAAAGGAAGAAAGCAGCCGTAAAAAGAGATCTTCACCGACCGAGATCAGAGAAGGAATCGAAAGCGTGGAGAAGGAGATCGAGAGCAAGGAGAGTGAACCTGCCAGAGAATATGTATTTCCTTCCATGGGCCTTCTTACAAGACCTTCACAGCGCAAAGGAGGCACATCAAGGGATGAGCTTGCTCAGACGGCTGCCAAGCTGCAGGAGGTGTTCCAGACTTTCGGCGTAAACGTAAAGATCACGAATGTGACCTGCGGCCCGAGTGTCACCCGTTTTGAACTGACGCCTGAGATGGGCGTAAAAGTCAGCAGGATCCTGTCGCTGCAGGATGACATCCAGCTTAATCTCGCTGCGTCCGATATCCGGATAGAAGCACCGATACCGGGAAAAGCCGCGATCGGTATAGAAGTGCCCAACAAGACGGCTTCCTCCGTTCTTTTGCGTGAGCTTCTCGAATCGGAGCCTTTTGAGAAAGCTTCCTCAAAGATCTCATTTGCTGTAGGCAAGGATATCGGCGGCAAGATCATTGTCGGGGATATTGCAAAAATGCCCCATCTGCTGATAGCAGGTTCAACCGGTTCCGGTAAATCCGTTTTCATCAACACGCTCATCATGAGCATCCTGTATAAGGCCAGGCCCGATGAAGTCCGCCTGATCATGGTGGATCCGAAAGTGGTGGAACTGAGTGTTTACAACGGTATCCCCCATCTTCTCATACCGGTCGTGACCGATCCGAAGAAAGCTGCCGGAGCGCTGAACTGGGCAGTCGCCGAGATGATGAACCGTTACCAGAAATTTGCGGAGACCGGTGTGCGTGACCTGAAGGGATACAACCGAAGGGTCGAAACGATCGGTGATGACGTTCCCGCGGAGGACCGACCCGAAAAGATGCCGCAGATCGTGATCATCGTCGATGAGCTGGCTGACCTGATGATGGTGGCCAGTGCCGAGGTGGAAGATGCGATCTGCCGTCTGGCCCAGCTTGCCAGAGCTGCCGGCATCCATCTTGTCATTGCGACGCAGAGGCCTTCGGTCGATGTCATTACCGGTCTGATCAAGGCCAATATGCCTTCCAGAATTGCTTTTGCGGTAAGTTCCGGCGTGGATTCAAGGACTATCCTTGACCAGAACGGAGCCGAAAAACTGCTCGGAAACGGCGACATGCTTTATTCGCCGCAGACCTTTAAGATGCCGCTTCGTACGCAGGGTGCCTATATATCCGACCAGGAAGTGGCCGCCGTTGTTAAGGAGATCAAGGAGAAAAACGGCGGAGCACAGCTGGAAGTAGACATGAAGCAGCAGATGGAAGCAATGGAAAAAACCATTCAGGTGACAGCTTCCTCCAGCGATGTGGATGAACTTTTTGCCGATGCCGGTAAGTTTATCATCGAAAAAGATAAAGCATCGATCGGCATGCTTCAGAGATGGTTTAAAGTCGGTTTCAACAGAGCTGCCAGAATCATGGATCAGTTAAGTGATGCGGGTGTTGTGGGACCGGAAGAAGGTACGAAGCCCAGGAAGGTTCTCATGACGATGGAACAGTTTGAGGATTACCTTGAACAGAATTGACCGGATCATGAAAGAACATTGAATTTTACGGGTCCATGCTTTATACTCAGAATGGTTGACTTTTGTTTTTTGCTATATTGAGAAAGGCTTAGTATGTATAAGATCCTTGAAGCCGGAATACTGGCCGGCAACATCTACCGGATGGTCGTAGAGGCACCGCGTGTCGCTAAAAGATGCCTTCCGGGCCAGTTTGTTATCGTAAAAATGGATGAACGTTCTGAACGTATTCCGCTTACGATCTGTGACTACGACAGGGAAAAAGGAACCATTACGATCGTTTTCCAGCCGGTGGGAGCCAGTACATGGCAGTTTACCCGGCTTAAGGCAGGAGATGCCTTTATGGACTTTACCGGTCCGCTCGGAGTTCCGTCTGATCTTTGCACCGATCCGATCGAGGAAGTCCGAAGCAAAAAGATTCTTTTTGTCGCCGGCGGCGTCGGTACGGCTCCGGTCTATCCCCAGGCCAAATGGCTTCATGAACACGGCATTGAGTGTGACGTGATCATCGGCGCAAAGACGAAAGACCTGGTTATTCTTGAAGAAGAAATGAAAAAGGTGGCAAACACCTATGTGACTACGGATGACGGATCCTACGGCCGAAGCGGCATGGTGACAAAATGCATTGAAGATCTCGTCGCCGAAGGACACGTCTATGACCACTGCGTGGCGATCGGTCCCATGATCATGATGAAGTTCTGTGCTCTGACAACAAAGAAACTCGGGATCCCGACTGTCGTCAGCATGAATCCCATCATGGTCGACGGTACCGGAATGTGCGGTGCCTGCAGGCTGATCGTGGGCAGCGAAGTTAAATTCGCCTGTGTAGACGGACCTGAATTTGACGGTCATCTGGTTGATTTTGATGCCGCCATGAAGCGTGCATCCTTGTACAAGACCCAGGAGGGGCGTGCATTCCTCAAAGCAAAGGAAGGCGATACCCATCACGGCGGATGCGGACAGTGCGGAGGTGAATGATCATGGCTGAAGGACTCAAAAAAATCGAGGTGAGAGAACAGGATCCGTTGGTACGTGCGGGTAATTTCGAAGAAGTATGCCTTGGATATGACCGTGATGAGGCCATGGCAGAAGCTTCACGCTGCCTTCACTGCAAAAATGCAAAATGTATCGGCGGATGCCCGGTAAATATCAACATTCCGGAATTTATTGAAGAAGTGAAGAAGGGTGAGTTTGAAAAAGCCTATGAGGTGATCTCGGCTTCCTCATCGCTGCCGGCTGTATGCGGCCGTGTATGTCCGCAGGAAACACAGTGTGAAGGCCAGTGTATCCGAGGCATTAAAGGTGATCCGATCTCGATCGGCAAACTGGAAAGATTCGTTGCCGACTGGGCATGTGAAAACGGGATCAAACCTAAACGCACGGCACCGGACAACGGACATAAAGTGGCGGTCATCGGTTCCGGCCCTGCCGGGCTGACCTGCGCGGGTGACCTGGCAAGACTCGGTTATGATGTAACCATCTTTGAAGCGCTTCATAAACCGGGCGGGGTTCTTGTCTACGGTATTCCCGAATTCAGGCTCCCGAAAGATAAAGTGGTTGCCAAAGAAATCGAAAATGTCCGTTCTCTCGGCGTTAAGATCGAGACGAATGTCATCATCGGAAAATCGGTCACGATCGATGAGCTGATCGAGGAAGAAGGCTTTGATGCCGTCTTTATCGGATCCGGAGCGGGACTTCCGATGTTTATGGGCATTCCGGGAGAACAGGCCAAGGGTGTGTTCTCGGCGAATGAATTCCTTACCAGGAACAACCTGATGAAGGCTTTCCGGGAAGACTATGATACCCCGATCTACTGCGGTAAAAAAGTAATCGTCGTCGGCGGAGGAAACGTAGCAATGGATGCCGCGAGAACAGCTCTTCGGCTCGGCGCGGACGTTCATATCGTCTACCGCCGCAGTGAAAAGGAACTTCCTGCGAGAGCAGAAGAAGTTCATCATGCGAAGGAAGAGGGCATCAAGTTTGATCTGCTGACGAATCCGATCGAGATTCTGACAGACGACCAGGATAATGTGACCGGTATCCGGTTGATCAGGATGGAACTTGGTGAGCCGGATGCCTCGGGAAGAAGACGCCCCGTCGAGATCGCCGGTTCCGAATATGAAATCGAAGCAGATACGGTGATCATGTCCCTCGGGACTTCTCCTAATCCGCTGATCTCCTCGACGACCGACGGCCTCGAAGTCAACAGACGCAAATGCATCGTGGCGCAGGAAGAGACCGGAGCAACCTCCAGGGAAGGCGTTTACGCCGGCGGAGACGCCGTGACGGGTGCTGCTACGGTTATCCTGGCAATGGGAGCGGGCAAGACCGGCGCTGCCGGAATCGATGCTTTCATCAAAAATAAAGGAGCAATCGATTGACCATCACGGTCATCTGTGTCGGAAAGCTGAAAGAAAAATACTGGACAGCGGCAGTTTCTGAGTATTCAAAACGGCTGTCCAGATTTTGCCGCCTGCAGGTCATTGAGGTGGCGGATGAACCGGCTCCCGAACCGGTACGCGCCGGTGATCGGGAAAGGATCCTTTCAAAGGAAGCAGAACGTATACGGAAAAAGATTCCGGCCGGAAGTCATGTCACAGCCCTTGCTGTAGACGGTAAACCCTTCTCATCCGAAGAGTTTTCCGCCTGGATGGACGGCCTGAGGGTTTCCGGGATCAGTTCCCTGACCCTTCTGATCGGGGGAAGCCTCGGCATTCATGAAGATCTTCTTCGTGAATCAGATATGCGGCTTTCATTTTCACGGATGACATTTCCCCACCAGCTGATGCGGGTGATCACGCTTGAACAGATCTACCGCGCCTTCAAGATCAGCAGCGGGGAGCCGTATCATAAATAAGCAGGAGAAAATAAGATTTAATGAGTGTGATTGAACGGATGCTCGTCATTCCGGCGGATCATGAGAAAAATGTGTTCGGTCAGTATGACGAACATGTGAAGAAAATAGAAAAAACGCTGCATGTAACCATTTTAAACCGTGAGGGAAGCACCCGCATCCTCGGTACGCAGACGGCTGCGGAAAGAGGAGAGAGAGTGCTTAAAAGCCTTCTTTCACTTTCACAGAACGGCACGGCGATCACCGAGCAGAATGTAAATTATGCGCTGTCTCTTGTCATGGAAGAGAAGGAAGAAGTTCTCGCACAGATCGACACCGATGTGATCTGTCATACCGTAAACGGAAGAAGTGTCCGCCCTAAGACGCTCGGCCAGAAACAGTATGTAGATTCCATCCGGAAAAACATGATCACTTTCGGGATCGGGCCTGCCGGAACAGGAAAGACTTACCTGGCAATGGCGATGGCGGTTACGGCTTTCAAAAACGAAGATGTGGGAAGAATCATCATGACAAGGCCGGCGATCGAGGCCGGTGAACGGCTGGGATTTCTTCCGGGTGATCTTCAGAGCAAGGTGGATCCGTACCTTAGGCCGCTATATGATGCCCTCTATCAGATCATGGGGGCTGAGAGCTACCAGCGCAATATGGAAAAAGGCCTTATCGAAGTGGCTCCACTGGCTTATATGCGGGGCAGGACCCTGGACAATGCTTTTATTATCCTCGATGAAGCCCAGAATACAACACCGGCTCAAATGAAAATGTTCCTGACAAGAATCGGGTTCGGGTCCAAAGTGATCGTAACAGGTGATATGACCCAGAAAGATCTGGCCCCCGGAGAAACATCCGGTCTGGATGTGGCGGTAAAAGTTCTTCGCTCGATCGACCAGATCGCTTTCTGTTACCTGACCAGCCAGGATGTCGTGCGCCATCCGCTGGTGCAGAAGATCGTTACCGCTTACGATGAATACGAGAGCAAACAGAAGAACCGTCAGGAGCTTCTTCGGAAAGCACGTGAAAAACAGCGCGGCATTCCCTATCCGGACAGAACAAGACGGTCCTGAAGGAGACAGCCATGACTCTGGAATACGAGAACGAGAGCGGCATTGAAGAGCCGTTCGACTTAAAAGAACTGGCCCTTGCCGTTGCCGAGGCATCGCTTGATGAGACAGGATGTCCTTATGAGGCATCCGTTACACTGCTCGTGACAGGCGATGAGGAGATCCGCAGCATCAACAGTCAGTACCGGGGAATCGATGAGGTGACGGATGTTCTTTCGTTTCCGCTTGTCGAATATGAAAAGCCCGGAGACTATTCCTTTCTTGAGAGTGAACTGGCGCAGGCGGATCATTTCGATCCAGACAGCGGAGAGCTGATGCTGGGGGATATCGTAATCGATTTTGAAAGGTGTGCCCTTCAGGCGGCCGGTTACGGACATTCTCTTCGCAGGGAGTTTGCTTTCCTGGTTGCTCACAGCATGCTGCACCTGGCCGGTTATGACCATATGACCGCCTCAGAAGAGGAACAAATGTTTGCACTGCAGGAAAAGATACTGAACCGGCTCGGAATCTCCAGAGATCTCCGTGACGGACAGAATATAAATTGAGATAACCTGAAGACTGATTGATAAGGGAGGATGAATGATGAAGAAAAGTAGTTTCATGAAAAAACTGGCTGCCGGGATGATGGCTGCGGCTATGCTCTCATCCGTTTTTGCGGGAACTGCCATGGCGGATGACATGTGCCGGAGCGCACTGACAGGTGAGACCGTTCCGGTAGAGATCGGCAGAAAAAAACCGATCGCTGTCATGTTCAACAATATCTATGATGCCATCCCTCAGCACGGCATCTCCAGGGCAGGAGTGCTCGTTGAAGCGGAAGTAGAAGGACTGATCACCCGTATCATGGGACTTCTTGAAGATTACCAGGACTGCTGGCGCATCGGTTCCGTCCGCAGTGCCAGAAACTACTATTACTATTATGCAAGAGAATATAATGCCATCTTCTGCCATTACGGAGAAGCTGCCTGGGCAAGACCCCTTCTGGCGCTGGATTCCACGGTAGAACTCGACGGCGAGACCGAGTACGGCGATCTTGTCTACTTCAGGTCTGATGACCGTGTATCTCCTCACAATGCTTTCCTTACCTATGATGGCGTCCAGGCCGGTATCGAGGCGCTCGGAATCAATCCGTGGCTTCCCGATGACTATAACCGTGACTGGGAATTCGTCGAAGAAGGCGATGTTGTCACCAACGACGGCGGTATTATCGCAAATGTAATTCTTCCCGGTTATGCTTATAACCATGCCAGATTTGAGTACAACGTAGAGGATAAGAAATATTATCGTTACCAGTTCGGTGAGCCCCAGGTAGACGGCAACACCGGTGAACAGCTTTCTGTCAAGAATATCATCCTTCAGTACTGCGATTCCACTCCGTTTGATGATAACGGCTATCTGTGGACGGATGACGTGACAGGAGGAACCGGTAAATACATCACCAACGGCAAAGCAATCGATATCACCTGGAACAAGCGCGTATCTCAGGCTGATTCCACCCATATCGTTGATATCGAGGCTACGAACATCTCTGTCCCTGTTTACACAGGCGACCTGACCGAGACAGATTTCTATGATATGAACGGCAACAGAATCAAGCTCAATACCGGAAAGACCTGGATCTGCCTGATTCGTAATTCCGCTGCTGACAAAGTGCTCATTACAGATGATTACACTGTTGCAAGCGACGCGACTGATTATTGATCCGTTCAGCCCCGGTGAAGAAAGGTAACTGATGAAACCTAAGAGAAAGCATGGCGGAGGTGACTTCCTGGTACAGGGATCCATACTGGCTGTGGCATCCATTGTAGCTAAAGTTATCGGCCTGATCTACAGAGTTCCACTGACGAATATACTCGGAGACAGCGGAAACAGCTATTATTCCACTGCCAACGAGATCTATACCCTGATTCTGATGATCTCGTCATTTTCGCTGCCCCTGGCGATCTCCAGGATGATGGCAGAGAGAATTTCAAGAGGAGAGTACCGGAATGCCAACAGGGTCTTTCAGTGTGCCATGCGTTTTGCAGTGATCGGGGGCGGCGCGGCTGCCCTGATCACTTACGTTTTTTCAGGCCTGCTCACCAAGTATGTCATGAATTTCGAACTGGCAAAGTACGGTCTGCGGGTCATTGCACCTGCGATACTGATCTTTGCTATTACGGGGACTTTCAGGGGCTATTTCCAGGGTTTCGGAACAATGGTCCCGACAGCGGCATCCCAGGTGATCGAACAGATCGTCAACGCGATCATTTCCATTGTCTGCGCCGGCATTATGTTCCGGTACGGCGCAGCCCTTGCCGCGGAGCAGGGAAATGAACTGCTCGGCCCGGCCTGGGGAGCTGCAGGAGCCACTTTCGGTACGGTTGCTTCCGTTACCGTGGCCATGCTGTTTATGATGGTCATGTATATACGCAAGCGCAGGGAGATGGATGTTTATATCCGTGATGACGTCTCCTCGAAGAGAGAGTCAAGCAGGATGATCTACCGTGTCCTTATGCTGACTGTTCTCCCGATCGTTTTCTCCACGCTCGTTTATAATCTGAGCAATGTGATCGACCAGGGAATCTTTAATGCGGTGCTGAAGGGAAAAGGTTATACTGAGGCCCAGTATTCTGTTATCTGGGGCATCTATGCCGGTAAATTCCGTGTACTGATGAATGTTGTCCTTTCGCTGGCGTCATCTCTCGGGCCCGCGATCGTGCCGAGCATGACGGGATTAACGGCCAGAGACAGGAAGACCAGACGTGAAGCGTGCAACAAGGTCGGTTCGGCTATTCGCTTTACGATGATCTTTTCAATTCCCGGAGCCCTCGGCCTGGCTGCGCTTGGCGGTCCGGTCATTGTGATGCTGTTCCATCCTCAGACAGGTGTGCCTTTAAGTGCCGGCATTCTTCAGGCCGGAGCTCCGATGATCATTCTTTACGCCCTGTCAACGCTGACAACATCTATCCTGCAGGGACTCGGAAAACTTAAAGAGCCGCTGATCCACTGCTGTATTGCACTTGTGATCCATATCGGTGCTCTTTATATGATGCTGAACCGTTTCGGCCTTAACATCTATGCGGTGATTCATGCCAATACCATTTTTGCTCTGATCGTAACGATCCTGAATGCGTTTGCCATCAGCAGGATGCTCGGTTACCGTCAGGAGATCCTGCGTTCGTTCGTGATCCCGGCGGCGGCTTCTGCAATTATGGCTTTCGCAGCTTTCGGAATCTACTCACTGCTGCATCTGATATTCGGTGTATCTGTATCCACCGTATTTGCGATCCTGGCCGGTGTGTTTATCTACAGTGTTTCCCTGGTTGCGCTCGGAGGTATCTCCTCTGTTGAGATTCTGTCGCTGCCCAAGGGAAGACATATATTGAACTTTTTCAAGCGCCTCGGACTGGTGCGGTAAGGGGGACCATTCATGAACGAGCAGATCGAAAACCTGCACCAGGCTGCCAGAGAGGCTCTGCGTACGCGCAAAAGAATCGTGGTAAAGATCGGTTCTTCATCCATCGTTCACACGTCAACGGGGGCACTCGATCTTATCCGGCTCGAGATTTTGGTGAGAGAACTGTGTGATCTGAAAAATGCCGGGAAAGAAGTGATTCTTGTCTCTTCCGGTGCGATCGCTGCGGGAAGAGTGGCAGCACACATGGACCACAGGCCGGAAAAGATCGAGGAGAAACAGGCCTGTGCAGCCGTCGGCCAGGCACAGCTGATGATGATCTATCAGAAGCTGTTTCATGAATACGGCCATATGGCTGCCCAGATACTGCTTACAAAAGACACCGTTGTAGAAGAGCCGGCCAGAAGCAATACGATCAATACTTTTGAACAGCTTCTTGCCATGAACGTAATTCCGATCGTGAATGAAAATGACACGATCTCTACTTATGAGATCCAGTTCGGTGACAATGATTCACTTTCTGCAACCGTTGCTTCTTTGGTCGGTGCAGACCTTCTTATCCTGATGTCGGATATCGACGGTCTGTATACGGATGATCCGCACAGCAACGAGTGGGCATCATTTATTCCGCTGGTATCGCAGATCGATGAAAAGATCCTTTCTCTCGGCGGAAGTACGACAAGCGATGTCGGAACCGGCGGTATGGCGACAAAACTTCATGCGGCGCAGATCGCAACGGCAGCCGGCGTGGATATGGTCATCGCAAACGGAAGAGATTTTCATAATATTCACCGGATACTGGCCGGTTCCCGGATCGGGACCCTTTTCCTGGCGAAGCCGGGCAGTAAGAATATGTAACCGGTGGTGAGGAGTATTCAGACCCTATGATCAATGAAACTGATCTGGCCAGAATCAATGAGCTGGCAAGAAAACAAAAAAGCGTCGGCTTAAGCGACGCGGAGAAGGAAGAGCAGGCTGTTTTGCGGGGCCGATATATAGCGGCAATTCGTGCTAACTTAAGAAGCCAGCTTGACCAGATCGATGTGGTGGATCCGGACGGGAGCATCCATCATCTCGGGAAAAAGGACTGATTATGAAAGAAATATACCAGGATGTGGATGTCACCGCACTGGCACCGGAAACGGAGCCGATGCGGCAGCATTATTTTATCGCAAAGAACGCACAGATGATCCGAAGAGAAAGTGAACTGGCCGGGCATACCCTGACCGCCTGTGTCAAGACTTTCGGGTGCCAGATGAATGAACGCGATTCCGAAAAACTCCGGGGAATCCTTGAGGCGATGGGATGTATTCTCACCGTGGATGAGGAAGCGGATCTGGTGATCTACAACACCTGCACCGTGAGGGAAAATGCCAATCTGAAAGTGTATGGGAGACTCGGATACTTAAACGGTCTGAAAAAAAAGAACCCGCGTATGAAGATCATCCTCTGCGGCTGTATGATGCAGGAAAAAGATACCGTTGAAAAGATCCGCAAAAGCTATCCGTTCGTCGATCTGGTCTTCGGAACTCACAATATCTGGAAATTCGCGGAGCTGATCAATGATATGTATGAGAGCGGGAGCATGATCATCGATATCTGGAAAGATACGAGCGACAGTGTCGAACAGCTTCCGACTCAGCGCACCTACCCGTTTAAATCGGGCGTCAATATCATGTATGGATGTGATAATTTCTGTACTTACTGCATCGTCCCCTATGTGAGAGGGCGCGAGAGGAGCCGGGAAGCGTCTGATATCCTCCGTGAAGTTGAAAGACTTGCCGATGAAGGCGTCGTCGAAGTGATGCTGCTGGGACAGAATGTTAATTCTTACGGCAAGAACCTTCCGGATGCTGTCAGCTTCGCCGAACTGCTGCGGCAGGTCGAAAAAGTGGACGGGATCAAAAGGATCAGGTTCATGACTTCCCATCCGAAAGACCTTTCCGATGAGCTGATCGAAGTCATGGCCTCGTCAGAAAAAATCTGCCCGCATCTGCATCTTCCGCTGCAGTCGGGAAGCAGCCGGCTGTTAAAAAAGATGAACAGGCATTATACCCGTGAGTCTTATCTTAAGCTGTGCGAGCGTCTCTACGATTCGGTTCCCGATCTTTCCCTGACCACTGACCTGATCATCGGTTTTCCGGGCGAGACCGAAGAAGATCTGGAGGATACCCTTGATGTTGTCCGAAGGGTAGGATTTGACAGTGCCTTTACATTTATATATTCAAAACGGACCGGTACACCGGCGGCATCCATGCCGGATCAGATTCCCGAAGATGTGGTAAAGGATCGTTTTGACAGGCTGCTGAAACTGGTGCAGGAGACCGGAGCGGCCAGAAGTGAGCGCTGGCAGGGCAGAACGATGGAAGTCCTCGCAGAGAGGGTCAATGACCATGACAGCTCCCTGATCACGGGAAGGACGGCCCAGAATATGATCGTCCATTTTCCGGCAGACCCGTCCGTGATCGGAAAGATACTGCCTGTCCGGATGGAGGAATGCAAAGGATTCTATTATTTCGGCTCTGCCGTAGAAGAATGAGGTGAAGCGTGGCTGAGTTTACGCCGATGATGCAGAAATACCTGGAGACGAAAGAAGAATACAAAGACTGTATTCTCTTTTACCGGCTGGGTGATTTTTATGAAATGTTCTTTGATGATGCCGTTACGGCTTCAAGAGAGCTTGAGCTGACACTGACGGGAAAAGACTGCGGCATGGAAGAGCGGGCACCGATGTGCGGTGTGCCGTTCCATGCCGTTGATACCTATCTGACCCGCCTGGTGTCCAAAGGATACAAAGTCGCTATCTGTGAGCAGGTGGAAGATCCTAAACAGGCGAAGGGACTGGTCAAAAGGGAAGTCGTCCGTATCGTGACTCCGGGGACCAATCTCAACACTCAGATGCTCGATGCATCCCGGAACAATTACCTGATGGCTGTCATCTATGCTTCCGACAAATTCGGGATCGCAGCGGCGGATATCACGACCGGCGCTTTTTTTGTGACGGAAGCGGATAACGTTCGTAAACTGCTGGACGAGATCTCCCGCTATGAACCGGCGGAGATCATCTGCAACCAGGCATTCGAGCTGTCGGGCGTAGACAGGGAACACCTTAAAGATGATCTGCATATCAGTCTGTTTACACTCGAAGACTGGTATTTTGACGATGATATGTGTGAAGGAGCTCTCCGGGATCATTTCCATGTAAAAAGCATGGACGGTCTTGGCCTGGAAGCTTATCCGTGCGGCATGCTGGCGGCCGGAGCTGCCCTTCAGTATCTCCTGCAGACCCAGAAGACGGACCTGTCCAATATGACCACGATCACGCCTTATTCGACCGGCCGGTTCATGGTACTGGATACTTCCACGCGGCGCAACCTTGAACTGTGTGAAACGCTGCGTGAAAAACAGAAGCGGGGGAGCCTTTTGTGGGTCCTCGATCACACGAAAACAGCGATGGGAGCCAGGATGCTCCGTTCTTATATCGAACAGCCCCTGCTTGAGCAGGAACTGATCACACAAAGGCTTGACGCCGTAGAAGAACTTTTTGAAAGGGAAGTGACCCGGGAAGAACTAAGGGAGTACCTGGGCCCGGTCTATGACCTCGAAAGGCTGATCAGCCGCATCAGTTACCGGTCCGCAAACCCCAGGGACCTGATCGCCTTCGCTTCTTCACTGGAAATGGTTCCTCCGATCAGGTCTATTCTCAATGAAGTATCCGCGCCGCTGCTGGTGAAACTTCGGGATGAGCTCGATGAGCTTAAGGACATTTCCGGACTGATCCGGAGTGCCATCAGTGATGATCCGCCCATGGTGATCAGGGAAGGCGGATTTATCCGGGAAGGTTACAACGAGCAGGTCGACAGGCTCCGTGCCTCGAAGACGGACGGTAAGAGCTGGCTGGCCGAGCTTGAAGCGCAGGAGAGAGAAAAAACAGGCATTAAAAACCTGAGGATTCGTTATAATAAAGTCTTCGGCTATTATCTGGAAGTGACCAATTCCTATAAAGATCTGGTTCCCGATTATTATACGCGCAAACAGACACTGACTAACGCCGAGCGCTATATTACGCCCAGGCTCAAAGAGCTTGAAGACCTGATTCTCGGCGCGGAGGACAAACTGGCTTCTCTGGAATATGCGCTGTTTGTTGAAGTGAGGGATACGATAGCGGACAACATCGTACGGATACAGCGCACAGCGTCTGCTTTGGCCGGGCTCGATGTGATCGCGTCGCTTTCTTATACGGCAAGACGCAACCGGTATGTACGCCCCGAGATCGCAGGTCATGGTTTGATCGAGATAAAAGCAGGCAGGCATCCGGTCGTGGAGAAGATGATCCGCAGTGACCAGTTCATTCCCAACGATACACTGCTTGACACAGGAAAGAACCGCATCGCGGTCATCACCGGCCCCAATATGGCAGGAAAATCTACCTATATGAGACAGGTGGCCCTGATCGTACTGATGGCTCAGATGGGCAGCTTCGTTCCTGCCCAGAGCGCCAGGATCGCGCTCGCCGACCGTATTTTTACTCGTGTCGGTGCTTCCGATGACCTTGCAAGCGGACAGAGCACGTTCATGGTCGAGATGACCGAGGTCGCGAATATTCTTCGCTCAGCTACGAGAAACAGCCTTCTCATTCTGGATGAGATCGGACGCGGAACCAGTACCTTTGACGGTCTGAGCATCGCCTGGTCAGTGATCGAACATGTGGCCGATCCGAAGATCATCGGAGCAAGGACGCTGTTCGCGACCCATTATCATGAGCTTACCGAACTCGAAGGCAAGATCGACGGTGTTAATAATTTCTGCATAGCCGTCAAGGAACAGGGAGAAGATATCGTCTTCCTGCGAAGAATCGTTCGCGGCGGTGCTGACAGGAGCTACGGCATACAGGTGGCTTCCCTTGCCGGTGTCCCGGATAGTGTCATCCGCAGGGCAAAGGAACTTCTCGGGGAACTGACCGATGCTGATATCACCGAGAAGATTGGTACTATTGCCGGTGAGAAGAAAAACCGGAAGAAACCGTCTAAAGCGGACCGTCTCGATCTAGACCAGATCTCCCTTTTTGATGCGGTCAAAGACGAGGATGTACTGAAGGAACTTGAACAGCTCGATATCAGCAATATGACGCCCCTTGAAGGACTCAACACGCTGTACAGGCTGCAGAGCCGCCTGAAAAACAGGTGGAACGCCAATGAATAAGGATCTGAACAAATGAAAGTGATCAAGGTACTTGAACAGGACACGATCGATCAGATCGCTGCCGGCGAGGTCGTGGAAAGACCGGCTTCGATCGTAAAAGAGCTGGTGGAGAATGCCGTTGACGCCGGGGCCGGTGCCATTACCGTAGAAGTAAAAGACGGCGGCATCTCACACATCAGAGTGACCGACAACGGAGAAGGCATCGATGAATCCCAGGTAAGAGCTGCTTTTTTAAGACATGCGACGAGCAAGCTTGAAAAACTGTCCGATCTGGACACTATCATGACCCACGGGTTCCGGGGGGAAGCTCTTTCGAGTATAGGAGCCGTATCGATGGTGGAAATGATCACGAAAAGAGCCGGCTCCCTTACCGGGACCCGATACCGGATGGAGGGGGGAAAAGAGGTCGGACTCGAGCAGATCGGAGCGCCTGAAGGGACAACGATCCTGGTCAGGAACCTGTTCTATAACGTGCCGGCCAGGAAAAAATTCCTGAAAAGCGCCGTGACGGAAGCCGGATATATCAATGAGCTGATGGAGAGGCTTGCCCTGTCACACCCGGGCATCTCCTTTAAGCTGATCAGCGGGGCAAAAACAAAGCTTTATACCTCAGGAAACCACCAGCTTCGTGATGTTATTTACGGTATCTACGGGCGCGAGACGGCTGCCTCAATCGTTGAGGTAAA
>JBGUOI010000092.1:0-2609 GCA_045118075.1 Porcincola sp.
TTTCAGCCGCTTGCCATGGATCCGGCGGAGGCTTGGCAGCGCCTGCGGGACGCTTATGATCGGGGTCAGGATGAAGCGACCCGCGAACTGCTTCAATCCTGGGGAATCGAGATGGAGCCCTGCGGGGCGCCTGTGCTTCGGGAGCTTATCAGCCAGGCAGACCTTCAGCATCATGGGAATGCAAGCATTTCAACCGAGAATGTGCCGTTGGTGCAGCTGATCAGTTTTTCCGGATGGGGCTGGGGTGAAGAAGGGACCCTGATCTTTGTAGAGCATTGGCCCGATTGGTATGACTTCACGCTCCTCCATCGTTTATCTCTTAAATGTTACATTCCTCGTCTGGCTAAACCGAGAGCCATATGGTATATTTGTTACGATGTAGATAGCGAAGGAGGTATCGAACATGAAAGCGAAATTGCTGTTAATGGTTATACTACTATCAATCCTTTCCCCTATGAATACATGTCCAGCAGAAGCAGCATCCGGTATAGATGCCAATGACATCTTTGTCCTGGAAATGAACAAGGCCATATCTACGAAAGGACCGTTTTATACATGGTCATTGGAAGAAAAAGCTGATTTTTACAATAAATATGTTTACCACAATACAGGAACACGGAGAGGTGTACCAGATGAAAGGCATATTGGAACTGAAGCGGTTAAAAATCTCGCATATGATTATCTATGCTCATATCTGGATTGTATTAAGGACGATTTATCTGATTATATTCCAGATGTGGATTTCTGGGTTGAAGTTAACATGCAAGACTTTGATGAGCACGAGTATTATTCTGTATGCTTTTTAACAGAAAATACTGATTCAGGCAAGTACGAGAATACATATCAGTTAATGATATCTGCTTATACAGGCTCTCTCATCCAGCTGTTGGATATAAAGCAGATGACTGCAGATTAAACCTGCAGTCATGGTTGAATATGAAAATGGAGTTTTGCCAGACAATTACGGCATGCAAAGGAGCAAATACAAATGAAAGCCAAAGGGTTCATTCTCTTGTCTGCGATTCTTATGATCACGATGTGCCTTGCCGTCACGGCTTCGGCGGAAATCGTGGGAAGGACGGCGGATGGGTATATCCATCGCTATACTGCAGATAACGGTCAGGAGATTTACTTCGTCTCCATCGAGAAGGAGCCTCCGGTCAGATATGAAGATGTCAATTTTGATGGACATCCGGATCTCGTCATGGTTACAGCTTTAGGGGCTTCCAACGCCTATTACGAGTTCTATCTCTGGAATGGCAGCGAATATGAATATGCTGAACACTGGATCGATGATATTATCAACTATGAGTTAGTGGACGGACAATATCTGGTATCAAGGAGTAACGATGGAAATGCGGGTACATTGTTTCATGCGGAGATTTGTGTCTGGGATGGAAATGTCCTAAAGAGCATTCGCACCATAGTGTCAGAAGAGGAAACATCCATTGTATGGGAAGGCAGAATCGGAACTCAAACTACAAATCTGGACCGGCTGCACGTTACTGTATGGGAAGCAGACAGTCTTGTAGGTGAGGCAACGGTATTATGGGAGAAAACATATGAACCCTTCCCTGAAAACCAGGCTGCCCTTGATGAGATGGAAGCGCATCTGTGGGATGGACTCAGGAAGTAAGAAATGGCCTGTGTGGATAGTACCCGCAAGATGCGCGAGAAGCTTCCTGTCAATCGGACAGCGAAAAATGAGCGAGATATTATAACAAAAAACCTCTGGCGGCCGACAAAGGCTGCCAGAGGTTTTTGTGGGGAAAGCGTGACAAGTAGTCGTTTCGGTAAGGATATAAGCTCATGCCCGGATATACTTCTGCTTGCTGCTGTTGGGCTTATCTGGGATTGTGCGCTTCAGCCTGCCGCTTTCCAGCAGGGGTAAAAGAATATTACGTCTGAAATAATCCTGCGATTTGATGCCGCAGAATGATTGCATCTCCGTGCGACTTCTGGCTTCCTTGCAATATTCAAGAAGAGCGTTTAATTTCTGAACATCAAGATTAACGCGTATGACTTCACCACCGACTTCACCACCGACTTCACCACTGACTTCACCACCGACTTCACCACTTGACTTGCCCACTTGCGCACTTGCCACAGGCGAAGTACCCGGACAGACCTTTGTCATGGAGCCGAAGGATAGAGGGATAATGATTTTAAATGTGTATAGATGCTCCGCTAGACCCTGCACCATTTCCTCCGTATCGGTACAGAACGCGGTGCTCTGCTGCATATCCGGGAAAGCCTGTGACGCGACCATGGTTATCTTAGCGACCGGACTATGGGAGCAAAGGAAACCGTATGCTTCCGGCGCTCCTGTTCCTGGATATGCGTCTGCATGGCCACTTCTTCCCGCAAAATCCGCTCAGCGTATTCTGCTGCGGCCTGTCCATTTTCGTTCAGCACCATCCGATTTTTGGTATGCTCAAACAGCGGCGCACCTATTTCCACTTCCAGCTTTCGCATAGAGCTGGAAAGGGTGGGCTGCGAGATATGCAGCTTTTCAGCCGCAGCGGTTTGGGTACCTTCCTCAGCGAAGGCGGACAGAATTTCGAGCAGGCGCATTTCAATCATGTCAATGGTGCTCCTGTGTACTGGAA
>JBGUOI010000093.1:0-3713 GCA_045118075.1 Porcincola sp.
GTTAAAGTTTTCAATAATGTTGTACTGGGCATTCTGTGGTGCGATCGGAACGAGTTTTCCGCCGTCTGCCGCAAAGTCTTCAAGAGATTTGTATTTCTCGGCATCTTCTGCCCTGAACACGATTCCGATGATGCTCGCGCCGATGTAATTCTTCGGGAATACGTATGTCTCGGAACGTGCCTGTGTCCACCACACACCCTTGGTTCCGACATCGTACTTGCCGGACTCTACACCGATCAGCAGATCGTCATCTGTTGTGGGATTGAACACGAATTCGTACTGAGGAAGCAGCTCATCGACCGCCCGAAGAACAGCTACTTCATATCCGTCTGACTCTCCGTCCTCGGTCTCAAAATCATAGGGAATGTAATAATTAGTATGAGCGACCTGGATCGTTTTAACTTCCTCATCGGCAAAAGCGGTAAGTCCCGGAACGGCAGCGGCGATCAGGCCGGCACTAAGGATAACAGATACGATACGGTTTATGTTCTTTTTCATGACAATAGATCCTTTCTTTAAAACCAACTTAGCTTATAGGTTTAATATGTTTTGTTGAGTTGTATACTAACACTACTTTTCCTATCTGTCAACTATGTTTTTAAAAAAAATAAGCGCCATGCAAAAACAAAACATCGCAAGCCGTGTTTTTGCCTTTGCATGGCACTTTGCAGCTTATTTCAGAGGAGTGTCCCCTGTCATATCTGGCTCTGTCCTTTATAATGCACGCAGAGCATCGTCAGGTCGTCGAACTGTGCCTCGCCTTCCACAAAGCGTTCCACATCTTCCTGAACTTCCTGCAGGATCTTCTGCGGATCGACCTGTTTTTCTCTGTTGAGAGCTTCAACGAGTCTGTCTGTCCCGTACAGTTCCTGTTCCTTGTTTGTGGCTTCGGGCACACCGTCCGTGTAAAGGAAAAGCACGGATCCGGGAGTCAACGTAAATGTGTATTCTTTATACACGATACCGTCCATCGCGCCGATCACAAGGCCATGGCGGTCGTGCATCAGCTCAAAGTCTCCGTTCCCCTGACGGATCACAGGATACTCATGGCCGGCGTTGCCGGCTGTCACGACACCGGTCTTCAGGTCCAGGATGCCCAGCCACACCGTCACAAACATATCGAACGGATTCGATGCACAGATCTTCTCATTCGTTCTTCTCAAGACTTCAGAAGGCGACAGTCCAAGTGTCGCGAAGTCATTGAGGACGATCTTGGAGACCATCATGAACAGCGCGGCAGGAACGCCTTTGCCTGATACGTCAGCGATAACGAGTGCCAGATGATCCTCATCGATCAGGAAGAAATCGTAGAAATCGCCGCCGACTTCCCTGGCCGGGGTCATCGACGCATAGATCTCAAAATCATCCCTCCCCGGGAACGGCGGAAACTGTGATGGCAGCATACTGCCCTGGATATTGGCAGCGAGATTGAGCTCCGTCTGGATCCTTTCACGATCCGCCGCTGCCTTCATCAGGTCTTTCTCATATCTACCCAGGTCTTTCTCCATGCCAGCCATGACTTCGGTCAGATCCTGAAGTTCATCCTTGGTCCGGATATTGAGCACTTCAAAATGATTACTGGTCTGGCTGTCTCCGTTCAGTCTGTCAGACGCATAATTTTCCGCCGCCTGGCTGATTTTTTTGATCGGCCTTACGATTCTTCTCATCACATAAACACGGCCGACAAAAAGCACGACGAGGGTAATGACCGCAAGTGCCACCAGATAGATCAGAACAACTAATCCCGCTGTCACCTGAGCAAGCAGCACCGGAACATCCACCATCGTATATCCGCAAAGCTCACCGGCGCTGTCTATGATCGCCACCCCGCTGGTGATCATAGAACCATATTTTTCCGTCCTCCCCTCATACGTGACGATAGCGGTAACAGGTTTATAAATCAAGTCGTCCGTTTCAGCCTCTGTATCCGAAACGTTCTCTGTATCATCCGTTAATCTGGTATCCAGTTCATCAACCCAATCGTACATAAAAGTCCGGATTTCCTCATCCGGAACTTCTTCCCATTCTCCCACTCTGCACTGATGCTGTCCCATAAAGTCAGGAAGAGAGTCGGCAAGATAGACGACCGCTGAAGTCTCCTCATCGTACATGGCCATGTAGACAGTCTCTACCAGTTCACCATATTCCGATGTTGTCAGGATATCGACCAGCTTCTTGTATATGGCACTATCTTCAAGCTCCCGGAAATAAGCCCGGTACTCCTCGCTTTCTCCCCGGCTGCGGATATCCTCAGGCATGCTCCGGTAGATCTCCATCACCTTTTTGCAGTATTCCTTCACTCCGTCGATCTGCAAAACCTGACTGGAGACAATATTGGCAACACCCCGGCCGCTAAGTGCCATAATGCCGCGCATCTCAAAAGAGGATAAAACAAAGTTGATCACAAGAGCTGCCAAAAAAACGATCAGGGCAACAAGAAGAACAAGCCGCCGGACGGCCTTGGACAAAGATTTCCGCCTTCTTCTGCGCGGCCTGTTTGCTTTTGTTTTCTGCAGATCTTTCTTAAATAACGACATGTCGTTCTGCTCCGATATCCAATACTTTTCTGTAGTAAAAAACTCTCACTGAGTCGATTATCCGATGAAAACCGAAGCCTGTCAATGAACTTTCAAAAAGAACGGGTGCCGCAAATTTTCAAAAAGAACGGGTGCCGCAAACAAGAAAAAGGAGGCCGCAGCCTCCTTAAACTTTTTCCCGCTTTCTCTTGCCTGCTCACTCCTCCGGCATGATGACCGCCGCCAGGAAATACAGCAGCAGGCCGCTTCCGCCGGTCACTCCCAGGATGACGGCAACAAGCCGTACCAGCGTCACATCGATATTAAAATATTCCGCAATTCCTCCACAGACTCCGCAGATCATTTTCTGTCTGTTGCTCTTACATAACTTTTTCATTTTTATCCCTCCATCTCCGTGCGCGGTGCGCGATGAACCCGCGAACGCGGTGCGCGCGACACCAGATCAATCTGTTTTGTAAGTCTGGAAACAAGATAATCCCGAAATATTAATAAAATAACGTGTGAAAGATTAAAAGACCATTAAAACGAATCTTTTCCGAAATGATCTTCCATCTCCGCAAGCAGCCGGATCTGTGTCCGGGCCCGGTCCAGGTTATGCCCTTCCCTGGCGGTCTTATAATAGACATCCCCGTTAAGGTAATCCCCCAGGAAGCGCAGCGCCTGTTCGTAGGTGATCACCATGGCGCCGTCACTGAGCATCGAGACTTCACAATCAGTGAGCGCACCGCCGCAGCCCTCCAGGTAGCCCTTACGATAGACCTCATAAAGATGGGTATCAAAATGGACTTTGTCAAGATCCGGCTCATCCTCGGCTCCGGTCGATGCTCCAAACCGGATGGCATCGCCAAAGTCAGTAGCTGACAGGCCCGGCATGACCGTATCCAGGTCGAGTACACAAAGCCACTTCCCGGTTGCTTCGTCCATCAGGACATTGTTCAGCTTGGTGTCGTTGTGCGTCACGCGAAGCGGGAGAAGTCCTTTCTGCGCTGCCTCGGCCAGTCTCTTGGAAAGCTCCTCCCGCTCCAGCAGGAACAGGATCTCTTTCCGTGCGAGCGCTGCCCTGCCGGCTTCATCTTTCTCAACAGCATGCTTAAACTGGAGAAAACGCATCGGCGTATTGTGAAAACCGGGAATCGTCTCATGCAGGTCCTGCACCGGATAATCGCTCAGGAGCCG
>JBGUOI010000094.1:0-12063 GCA_045118075.1 Porcincola sp.
AGGAAAGTATAATGGCAGACCCCCGGTCAGCGGTAAAAAGGAAGAGTATGGTCGCAGTTTTATAACGACCGGCAGTTATGGAGTAAACCAGGAAGGAGGAAGAAACCGTGCGAGACAGGGATGAGTATTCCGAGGATCTTGACAAGCAGGATGTAACTGGACGTCCTCTGACCCGCAGGGAACAGAAGTAACAGGAGAAATTTGAAAAGCAGGCGGAGGCGATTCGCAGACAGCAGGAAGCACTGGAAGCGAAGCACAGAGAAGCCCTTGAAAAAGAGACGGCACGTCAGGCCAGGATCCAGGAAAAACAGGAGGAGAAGCTGCGCAGGCTCCGAGAAAAAGAGGAGAAGCGCCGCGCGAAAGAGGAAAAGAAAGAAGCAAAAAGAAGGGTCAGGGAGGAGGCCCGCAATGCAAAAGGGAACGGTGGAGCAGCCAAGAAGGGAGATGGGTCCGGAGGCAGTAAGAGCACACAGCACACAGCGTTGAGTTCTTCGCATGCACCTTATGCGGCGAAAAAGGCCGGTGGGAAAACCTCAGGAAAGAAAAAGAAGGGAGGCAGCCTCTCTGCGCAGCAGTCAATTCCTTATAAGGAAATGGGGCGTGACGGAATCTGCCGTGTGCAGGATCGGCTGTATTCAAAAACGATCCGCTTCTACGACATCAATTATCAGCTGGCGCAGAATGAGGACAAGAGTGCGATATTTGAGAACTGGTGCGATTTTCTCAATTATTTTGACAGCACAATCCGCTTCCAGCTTTCATTCATAAACCACAAGTCGAACCTCATGGAGTATGAGAATGTAATCCGGATTGAATCTCAGGGGGATTCTTTTGACGATGTCCGCATGGAATATGCTCAGATGCTCCGGGACCAGCTTGCCAAGGGAAATAACGGACTGATCCGGACCAAATACATCACCTTTGCCATTTAAGCTGACAACATCATGGATGCCAGACCTAAGCTCGAAAGGATTGAAGCCGATATTCTGAATAACTTCAAGGTACTGGGCGTACAGGCATATCCGCTGAACGGTGTGGAGCGGCTTCAGATCATGTATGAAACATTTAATCCGGAGCAAAAGGCCCCGTTTACCTTCCAGTACGACCAGCTGATCAAGAGCGGTCTTTCCACAAAGGATTTCATTGCGCCGACCAGTTTTGGTTTTGCCGGGACAGGTTTTCCCGGCAGATTTCCTTTTCATTATAATCTGTAAAACAGTCTCTTACTACATGAATTCCTCTCCGTCCGGTCCGTCTTCGGGCGTATCTTCGTCCGGTTCCGGTTCTCCGATCATCTTTCGTATGACCGGCATATACAGCAACGCGCTGAAATATGCGGGGAGAGAAATCCCCACCAGGAAAAAGAGAGGCAGCAGCCGTGATACATTAAAGAGCAGATACGGCATGATCACGTGATAAAGGACCATGAGCACCGTCCTGGGGAAATTGGCGACTGCCAGGATTGCGGAATTTTTGAATGTTGCGCCTGTGGAATAGACAAATCTGGCCGTCAGGGGAAAAGCATACACGGCAATGGAAGCCTCTATAAACGCGCCGATGTAGAGCGGAACCAGCATGGCCCGCGGCAGGCCCATCTGCCCGCCCATAATAATCCTGCAGTCCACATAAATGAATACCGCCGCAGCCAGGAGGATCAGCCACACCGGAGTCGCGTTTCTGAGATTCTCCTTAAAACGCTTCCAGAACTCCCTGGCCGCGCCATCTCCCCGGTTTTCAAACATCTCCATGATCACATAATGCATTGCCGCCACAGAGGCGCCGGCAGTGATCACCGGGATGCAGAAAAGAGCCGTCAGGATATTCAAGATCACCAGTGTGTTCAGATCACTGAGCGCTCGCACCAGAGGTCCGTCCAGGTCCAACATATTCTTCATAGCATTCTTATTTCCTTATACACAAGAGAGGCTGCACCTGGCTTCGGCACAGCCTCTTTTCAAATCCGGGGATCTGATGAAGATGATGTCAATACCCCGGGGCCTGTATCAGCCCTTGACTGCGCCCTCGATCATACCGTTCATGATCTGTTTCTGTGCAAACAGGAACAGCACGATCATGGGGATGATCGCCAGCAGGGCAGCTGTCAGAATCAGATTCCACTGCTTGACATAGGAACCGACGAAAGCCTGCACCGCGACAGGCAGCGTCTTAACAACACCGTTCTGTCCCAGCATCATGGAAGGGAGCAGATAGTCATTCCAGATCCACATACCGTTCAGAATGGTAACGGTCGTGATAACCGGTGTCAGCAGAGGGAATATGACTTTGAAAAAGACCTGTTCAGGACGGCAGCCGTCAATGGAGGCGGCCTCCTCCAGATCATAAGGAATTCCCTTGATGAAGCCGGTCAGGATGAACACAGTCATAGCGCCGCCGAATCCCAGATAGGCAAACACGATGCCAGGAACGGACTGCAGCATGGGAATACCCACAAACTTGCCCACATCGCGGAATGTGGAGATCAGGGGCAGCATGACCACCTGGAAGGGAATGATCATGGATGCAATGAAAGTGAAATAGATCAGGGTCGCCCACTTGGTCTTGTTGCGGCAGATGACCCATGCCGTCATGGCGCCGAACAGGGCCAGCAGGACCAGAGACAGCACCGTGATCAGCACCGAAAATCCAAATGCGTGCCAGAACAGGAAGTTGGGGTTGTTGACAACATCGTTCATGTTCTTCATCAGCTGACCGATGCTCATACCGTTCAGGCCGATGGGATTTGACGTGATGTCTGCCGTCTGTTTGCAGGAGTTGATGACAACCAGAGCAAAAGGAAACAGGACATAAATCGCGATGATGACCGCGATCACGAATTTAAGGATGACCTGGGAAGTAGGTTCTTTTCTGTTCATTAAAGCTCTACCTCCTTCTTGTTGGAAATACGTACCTGCAGGATCGATACACATGCCAGGATGACAAAGAACAGGAAGGCCTTGGCCTGGCCGAAGGCATATTCATTCTCCACCACTGCCGTATTGTAAATGTTCAGGGCGAGCATCTGCGTACCGTTTGTCAGGTACTGGCCCATGAAGTCCGCCACAGAACCGGTACCGTTTGTCAGGGACAGGTTGACGTCGAACTGCTTGAAGGCAGACGTCAGAGTCAGGAATGTGCAAATGGTGATCGTAGGCGCGATCATGGGAATCTTGATCTGGAACAGTGTCTGGATCGCGTTGGCGCCGTCAATATTGGATGCCTCCAGGACTTCTCCGGGCACCGTGTTGAGACCCGTGATATAGATCAGCATGATGTAACCGGCATACTGCCACACATAGACGATGATAATGGCCATAAAAGCCGTTCCCGTGCTGGAAAGCATGGAGTATTTCATGCTGGAGAAAATCTTTGTGGCGACATTACTGAAGACGAACTGCCAGATATAACCCAGAACGATACCGCCGATCAGGTTGGGAAGGAAATAGGACGCCCTGAAGAAGCCCATGCCCTTGAGCTTGGATGTGCACAGAAGTGCCAGCAGGAACGCGACCAGGTTTACCAGGATCATATTGAAAACAACAAACAGCGCGGTGATCAGGATAGACCAGATGAAGCTTGGCTGGCGGAACATCCTCGCATAGTTTGCCACTCCTACGAATTCTGTATAACGGATACCGTTCCAGTTCGTAAAGGAGTAGAAAAGACCCAGAAACAAAGGAATGATGACTGTAACAACAAAAGCGAATAAAAGCGGGAACAGGAAAACGACATAAACCAGTGTCCTGTGATATTTGAGAGTCGGGAAAATATACAATCCCATAATGATACCAATCAGGCCAATGACAAGGAGCGCTCCTCTGTAGCCCACTTTACTGCCCGAAAAATCGAGGGCAAGCGCCCAGATCAGCAGAATTGCGCCGCCGATCAGGCAAATCAGAGCGGGCAGTTTTTTGCTGCCGGAATCTTCTTTCATGGATACTCCTCCTAGTGTACGGTTATTCACTTACTCAATGCGGCAGATCAGAACTGACTTTGCTGAATAGTTACAGGAATTCAACAAAGAGGGCAGGATTCCGAAAATTCTGCCCTCTTTGAAATACCAATACAGTAATTATTAAGGGTAGTAACTGTTTCTTAAAACAGGACAATCCGCCTTACTGCCGCAAATGCCGGGGTTCTACCGTTTCTCCGTAAATAAATGCTCAGTTATTATAATAGCTGGAAATAACCTGACCCATGGTCTTTACGAAAGCGTCCTCGTCCAGCGCACCCTTGGCATAATCCGCAAACACCTGGCAGGTCTTGTTCTGAAGGCCGTCCTTCTTGAGCATGGTGTGCCATCCGGAAGTCTTGCCGGCATCCATATAACTCTTAATGCTCTCGGCAAAAGGATCCGCCGCGACAAAGCTGCAGTCTTTGAAGGGACTGATCAGTCCTGCCTCGTTGACCAGGATCTCCTGAGCGCTGTCATCGGAAACCCACTGCAGGAACGCCTTGGCTGCATCAACATCGCCATCGCTGTAAACCGTCCAGAAGCTCGGAGGGCCCGCAATGATGGTATCAATGCCATCCTCGAATGCGTAAGGCGCAAAGCCCATTGCCCAGCCGGTGTAATCGGGGCTGCCCGTGACACCGCCGTTGATCCAGTTGCCCTGCGTGACAAAGGCATACTTGCCTGCGGCAAAACCGGCCACCTGGTTATCATAGGTTCCGTCGATCAGAAGGGCGGGATCAGAATACTTGTTCATCATACCGACAAATGCGGCGAAATCTTTCATCCTTGCCTCGTCGATCTTGCCGCCGTCATTGAGCAGATCGATGTAGGTGGTGTCATCCTGTGCAAGGCCTGCATCCAGATACTGCGCAAAAACGTGCGTGCCGGAGGACCAGCCCAGATTCGCAGGCTCCGCGCACCAGCCGAACACTGCGGTCAGACCTAGCTCGTCTTTTTTGCTGTCGAGAGTCTCAACTGCCTTCTGCCATGCTGCGGGGCTTGTCAGAGAAGCGGGGTCCACACCTGCCTTCTCCAGAATCTCCGCATTGTAAGCCAGAGCGGTTGCCTCAACAGTATAAGGGAATCCGATCGTGCCCATTTTCTCGTCGACCAGCTCGTAATCGGTATCTTCCGTCCATGCTTCACCGGTCAGATCAGCGAGAAGGCCGTCCCAGTTCGCCGCCTGGTTTGCCTCAATGACGAAAATATCGGGCATGTTGTCTGCCTGATACATTTTCTTGAGTTCGTCGGAAGCGTTGGTGTCACCGCCGATGGTCTCTACGCTGACAACTTTTCCTGTCTCTTCCTCATACTTTGCAGCCAGGTTTTTAAGCTGAGTATCAATTTCGGGCTTGCCGTTCAAAAGACGGATGCCTTCTCCGCTTGCAGCGCCCGATCCTTCCCCGGTGCTTGCCGCAGAACCGGAAGAAGAACCGCCGCAGGCCATGAGGCAGACTGCCATTGCAGCAGCCAACACAACTGCTAATAGTTTCTTTCTCATAATATCCTCCTTTTTATGCAAAATGCATATTATATAACACTGTTTAGATTGTATCCTATACAAAGTCACTAAAAAAGGGACAAGACCGTTCTAAAAGATGGGGATAACGGCGGCTTTTTAATGATATTTGGTCAAAACATATGGCAAATCCTGTTGTGCTCTCTGCCTGAATCATATCTCTGACCGTTGGAAGCCAAGAATTCCGGAAAGGATCCGGATTCCTTCCTCAATATCCTCCATGGAAATATTCTCATAACAGATACGGACATACAGCTGTCTGCTGTCCCTTCCCCATCCTGAACGGGCATCGAGACCCAGTCCTGCTTCAGCCGCCCTGTTCATAATCACAGAAGCCTCTTCCGTGCACGGTACAGCGGCGATGATTTCCGTCCCCGACTCCGTCCTGTGCAGTACGGCACAGCTTCCGAAAGCCTCTTCCATGCAGCAGATCACATGATTTCTCTTCAAAAAGTTCCGATAGTAGTATTTGCGATAATGGTTCGGCAACCTTTCCCAGGAAAGGATCAGATCGAGCATCTCCAGCTCCAGAAGCGAAAAGCAGCTGTCCCTGCAGATTCTGCTGAGCACAGATGTTTTTATCTCCATGATTTCCTGTGGAAACACGACATAATGAAGACTAAGAGCGGGAACGAAAAAACGGTCAAGGGTTCCTGTCAGGATGATTCTTTCCCCCGCCCTGCCTCCAAAAAGCGTGGAAAAAGGCTTTCGGTCATAAACCACCTCACCGTCAGCGTCGTCTTCCAGGACATAAAGCTTTTCCTGTTCCATCCGTCTGTAAAGTCCCTCAATCTCCTCCGGACTTATGTGATTGCTCCCCTGCCCTGCATGATGGGGAATAGTATAAAGAATACGAGGCTGAACCTGCTGGACCATCCGGACTGCCTGTTTATGACTTCTGCACAGGAAAATCTGTTCTTCTGCACATGTGACACCGCGATATATTTTCAGATATCTTCGAATCAGGGAACAGACTCTCTCGCCTGCCAGGATCTCCCCGCTGTCTTTACAGTCCTGCAGAAGCCTTGTCTCCAGCATGCTCCCGATTCCCCGCGGGAACATAGGCAATATAGGCGGTTTCCCCCTGAAATCAATGCGGATGGCCTGTTCTGTTTCTCCGTGCCGCTTTATTCCGGTTCTGTCCTCCATGGACTGATCCGGCGCTTCCGCCGCTGCCTCCCGGCCGCCGCTTCCTTCCGCCTGCGCCGCGTGTTGTACGGCACTCTTCAGATATGACAGTTCTTCTGCCTTTTCCCCGGAAACATCCTCCCCAAAATAGAGGGAGCGCCAGGCATCCGATATCCGGCTGCCCTGCCCGCGCTTTGCCTGAATATAGCCTTCCTCCGCCAGCATCAAATAGGCATTTTCAATCGTGTTTCTGGCGACGCCAAGGCGCCTTGCCTCTTCCCGGATCGGAGGCAGATACTCTCCGGGCTGATAGATCCCTTCCATGATGTCTTTTCGAAGTTCTTCATAAACCTGTCTGTACAGCGGTATTTTCTTATTCAATGTCGCTCTCCTTTCAAGTTTAAGTTTTACCTTCTGACGATCTTTGAACCTGTAAAACATCATCGGCAGCGTCTAAACGACGATGCTGCCGCCGCATGCTTTGTTGTTTTCAGTCTTCGCGGATTCCGGAATTACAAAGTAATCTTTTCCAATACGACTGCCTGAAAAGGCTCCAGGCAGACCGTGCCTTCCCCTTCCAATATAAATGCGTCTGTATTGTTTAGGAGCACACTGCAAAAGGAAGGATCTATAGACACCTTTACAATCTGTCCGCTGATATTTGCAAGGACGAGAATATCCGCCTCTCCCGTCCTGCGATAGGCCATCAGATCATTTTCGTTCTCGCAGACCGGCGTAAAGGATCCATACACAAAAGTGTTCCGGTAAGCGGGATTTTTGCGCAGCGAAATCATCTTTTTATAAAAGGAAAGGACTGATCCGCCGTCGCTTTCCTGCTGCTTTTCATTAATCAGGACATAATTCGGATTGATCCGCATCCAGGGTTCAGCGGTTGAAAAGCCGCTTCCCTCCAGATCGTTCCACTGCATAGGAGTGCGGGAATTATCCCGGCTGAACTGCTGCACGACCGACAGAGCCTCTTCTCTTGTCAGACCGGCGCGGATCGCACAGCCGTATTCCCCGAGGGCGGATACGTCATCGATATCTTCAAAGCGCTCAAGCGGCATATTTTCCATGCCGATCTCCTGCCCCTGGTAAATACAGGGGATCCCGTGCAGGAAGAAATACAGCACCGCCAGCATCTTTTTCCCTTTTTCCGCAAGAGCCTGTTTTTCATCTTTTGTCAAAGTGTTCTTCCCGGTAATCTCATGCATTGCCTCCTGCAGGAACCGGTCCCCGCAGCGCGGGCTGTCATGATTTTCCAGCACATTAGTCTGGAACCCATAGGGGTTGAATGCTTTCTGAGCAGCGTAACACATATCCCTGTACTGTCTGAGCGTGGCAGGTTTCCTGTCGTACCATCCTTTATCACTCATCCCCAGAGTCATCTCCCGGAAATCAAACATGGAAGAAAAGAATCCTTCTCTGCCCATAAGCAAAGGCAGATCCTCTTCCCTCTCCCCGCACACCTCCGCCACGGTAAAGGCATCATAGGGATCCAGGACCTCTCTCTTCATCTCTGAAAGAAACTGTTCAATCCCGCGGGTCTGTCCGATCACAGTCTCCATTTCGACCATGCCGTCCTCACGGTCCGGATTATAGTTCCGCAGCGGGAAGGGCTTTTTAATATTCATGATGGCGTCGATCCGAAAACCCCGCACGCCTTTGTCAAGCCACCACTTCATCATGGAGAATATATCCCTGCGCAATTCCGCATTTTCCCAGTTGAGGTCCGGCTGTTTTTCATGAAAGACATGGAGATACTTTTTCCCGGGATTGCCCGGAAGCGGCGACCAGACAGGGCCCCCGAAATAGGAACGCCAGTTCGTGGGCAGCTCGTCCTCCCCGGCATCCATGATATAGAAATATTTCCCGTACTTTCCCTGGGGATCGCGGCAAGCCTCCCTGAACCAGAAATGCTCCGAACTGCAGTGATTTACGACCAGATCCAGGATCACATCCATGCCCCGCTCCCGCGCCTTCCGGAGGAGTTCCTCCATCTGGGCATTTGTCCCGAAGACCGGATCGATCTTGTAATAATCGCTGATATCATAGCCCTGGTCGATAAACGGCGACTGATAACAGGGGCAAATCCACAAAATATCCACCCCCAGATCCTGCAGATAATCCAGCTTTTCTATGACTCCGCCCAGATCTCCGATCCCGTCTCCATTGGTATCCATAAAACTCTTGGGATAGATCTCATAAATAATCTTGTCGTGCCACCATTTTCCGGTCCTGATGTATGCGTCGTCTCTCTCCATCACATCCTCCTTAAGGAATCTTTTTATAAGCGTTTTTTCTTCTGTCTGAGTTTGCATTTCCTTTCTGCTATGATATATTATCATCAGAATTTTTAGTTTTTTCCTCATTAAACGCCAAAAAAATAGGACAAAACATCCATTTTCAGGATGTTTGCCCTTTGTGTCTTTTTGAAAAACAATCAAAACAATCTCTCAGGAAATTGGAAAGGAACCCTTATGCCGCTTCTTCGATATGATGAGACAGTCAATGTCAACGGGAGAGAAAAAAACATCCACTCCACCCGGCTTCTCCCTGTCGCAGTCTATGATTACGATGTTGTGGAGCGTCCGGTCCCCTGGCACTGGCACGAGGAATTGGAACTCTTCCATCTTTTATCCGGCAGCATCGTCTGTATGATCGGAACCAGCCAGTTCCGCCTGACGAGCGGAGAGGCCTACTTTGTGAACACTGAAGTCCTCCATGGAGCATGGAGCGATACTTCCGCCTCCTGCCGTTTTCATTCCATCGTCTTTCACCCTCGTCTGATCGGCGGGGACACGACCAGTGTTTTCTGGCAGAAATATCTCCATCCGCTGCAGCTCAACCAGTCCCTTCCCTTTATGGTCTTTCAGCCTGTCGAAGGATGGCAGAGACAAGTCATCCTGCAGATGGAACAGGCCTGGGAGCTGATCTGTCAGCAGGAGGACGGTTATGAGTTCCGGGTTCGTAACCATCTTTCAGATATTTTTTTACAGATCTGGAAACACGGCGATGTAAATGCCGTATCTTCCATACATCGAAATCTCCGCGAAGAAGATCGCATAAAAAAAATGCTCCTCTTTATGGAGGAACACATCACGGACGAGATCACCAACAGCGAGATTGCCTCTGCCGCCTTCATCAGCAATACGGAATGTATGAGATGTTTTAAAAATGTTCTGCACACAACCCCGGGGAAATACCTGCGCCAGCTCCGCCTGAGCAAAGCGAAGCAGCTGCTTCTGTCCACCCCTATGAAGGTTGAAAAGATCGGGGAACTGTGCGGTTTTCGCGAAATGAGCTATTTCGCGAAAGTGTTCCGCGCCGAGTATGGCTCTGCCCCTCTCACTTACAGGAAGGAACACGGGACACCGCCGCAATAAACTGCCGCATCTGAGCTTTTTTTACGCTTTCCGACATGTCGAAGCGCTTCTGCGCTGAGACACCCGAGGCGAAATCGCGAAGGCGATTTCGGCGATGGGATCCGGCGGAGGTTTGCGGCGCTTCGGCGCAAACCTCTGGAGAGAAAAATCTTGTATCGACAAGATTTTTCTCTCTTTCTGGGGCTGTAAGCACTGAATCTGAATAATAATGAAAAAAACACACATTATTTTTCGTATTAATGATACAATGTATTTGTTCCACCCCCAACACTGTCAAGTATTATATTTTCGGAGGTTATGATTTATTAAGAAGAGACTCGTCACATATCTGCTGGTTTCCGCACTCGCAGCTGCTGTTTTCGCAGGATGCAGCAAGAAGGACGCTGACGCTGGCGATGGCGCTGATGCTGCAGCTACCGGCGATGCCGTTGTAGTTGAAGAGGCTGCTGAGACTGCAGATGCTGCTGCAACAGATTCCATCGAAGATCTTGTTGCCGTTGCCGAAGCTGCTGATGCCGAGGAAGTCGCTGCTGTCGCAGGAACAACCGATGCTGTTGCAGAGGCTGATGAGGAAGCTGCTGTAACAGAAGTTGTTGATGAAGAAGAAGAGAAGGCTGAAGAAGCTGAGGAGCTCAAAGAGGGTGAGTATCTTATCGTTGAGCCCGGAACCCAGTACGTTGTCCGTTTCGGCGGAAACATCTATTCCACCCCTGAAGAGGTTGCGGAAAACGTCATGTATTTTGCCAACCCCGGCGATTATCTCAACGTAGTTGAGCGCCTCGATGATTTCTGGTACAAGGTTACTTACTACCTTGCAGGCGAAGGTATTGAGCACACCGGATATATCCAGATTCAGTAAGTATCTCTAAAGCAAGTAACTCTAAAAAGAGTTGCAATCTACAGTTCGGGATGGATAATAATATCCTCATAGCAGAAGACGACCGCTTACAGTTCGCGTCCGGAACAGGGCGCGAACTGTAATATAGGAGCTCTTCTATGTTGTACATGGATATTAATTGTACGCGGATATTAAAAATTGAATACTGCAGAATGAATACTACATGCAAAAGTAAAAAGGATGATGTACTGCCGGATCCGGCGGAACATCAGCCTTTTTTCAGAGCTTTTTCGGAGCTGTCCGCTCCCTGTTTTTCTGTCAGCAGCTCTGTCAGCATCGTGTGATGCTGCAGGTAAAATATAGAATCTGGTAATGTCTGCCGGTCTCTTCCAGGAAATGCATGGCGCCCTCGATTTTCTCATCGTCAAGATTCGTAAAGGGGTCGTCCAGGATCAGCGGAGGCCGTTCACTGCGCTCCGCGGGATACATGGCGTCTGCCAGTGCTGCGCGAAGGCAGATGCCTGTCAGATCTCTCCATCCTGTACTGAAAAGCGCAGCATCCCTCTGTTTCCCGCCTTCTCCTATTGTAATATGGGAATTAGCATCCACATATACATGATTGGCAGCGTATCCCGTGATCGTTTCCCAGTATCTGCAGAAATTTGTCCGTATTGGATCTGCATAGCGGGATGTCAGGGATTCCTTTGCTTTTTGCAGCAGTTGAGAAGCCATTCGGATCTGCCGGTAGCTGGCAGTATCCTTCTTCTGCTGCGCACATAGCTCATCCAGCTCTTCCCGCATTGCGTCTCTCTCTTCGCGTTCTCTGACCAGATCTGCCAGTCTGTCTTCAACATCCGTTTCCTGTGCACGACACTGCAGAAGTTCTTCCTGTATCTCTTCCCTGCGCCGCCGCAATGCCGCCGGGCTCTGTCTGCTCTCCCGGATCTGATCCTGCCGATTGTCTTCATTGATTATGCCAGCGCTCTGCAGGCTCTCCGCAGTCAGGCCGGACCTGCGGAGTTCTTCATCGAAAAGACGCAGTTCCTCCTCGGATTCTCTGAACAGTGTACACGCATCTTCATAGTCGTCTGCGGCATCCCGGATAAAGGTCAGCTGCGCATGCAGGTCTTTTTCCGGAGAAAAACCAAGCTCTTTGAGAAAACGGAGACCGGCTTCCGGTACGCCTTCCCGGACAAGGACTGGGATCATGGATTCTGGATCCAGGCGGACAAAGAATCCG
>JBGUOI010000095.1:0-2048 GCA_045118075.1 Porcincola sp.
CGTATTCGCTTCCTGCAATGTCCACGGACGGCAGGATCTCACCATTGCTCAGGTGATCCACCGTGATCGTATTTTTACCGTCGGAAACCACGAACCAGTAGTTCGGATCTGCCGTCTCTTTCCATTCATCCGTAGGTGTATCGATAGACAGAACGCCATCCGATGTGGTGATCTCAGCAGCGCCTGCCACGGAAGCCGCAGCCATAACAAACAGCATTCCCAGAAACGCTATCATCTTTTTCATCTATATTTCCTTCTGCTCCTTCTATCTTTATTCGTCGAAACGTATATGGTGAAACCGATCTCAATCCACATTTTTCGTGGCGATCATATCCACTCCGGTCCCGGCAACATCTCTGAAGAGCACATCGCCGATCCGGACCGGGCAGGGCACCGCAACGCCCCGAAGATCCCTGATCACATCCATGATCCTGTCTTTGGGGATATCGGACGCGGTCTTTAAGGAAACCATCCGCTCTCCGGTCCTGCTGCCGTATACTCTGACGGAACTGGTGACGATCCGCGTCGGCGCGGTTACTTCCTTCCTGGCATAACTCTCGCCTCTGGCGCAGGTGTTTCCTGTAACCAGGAGAATCTCCCCATCATCTCCCATCATTACTTCGATCTGGCATCCGAGCGGACATCCTATACAGGTCAGATTTACCGTATTCATCAATTGTCCTCCTCTATCCGAATCTCCAGCGACTTCATATCAGGGTGCGCATCCAGCACCTTTTTTGTCAGAACCAGTTCCTCCATCTCCCCCGGAGCCATAACCCGGCGTTTCCTGGAAAGGACGGTCTCCCCGTCAATTGCGAGCACGACTCTGCGGTTTGTCATCACGTCTCCCACACGGAAACGGAATTTGATCCATTGGCGGACACGGTCCGGATCCACAAAGGAGGGCACCGTATACCGGATACCGCCGGAAAAGCCGACCGGTATCCTTACTGCGTTTTCTTCCGCACCGGCTTCCTGCGCTTCCTTCCACTCCCGTACATAAGCCGCGGCGCTTTCCCCGGCGAGCTTTGCCTCCTCGCTGACATAATCCACCAGGTCGTGGACGTGGAGCACATTCCCGGCAGCGAACACGCCCGGAACGGAGGTTTCCAGAGATTCATTCACCACCGGTCCTCCCGTGACACGGCTCATCTCGGCGCCAAGCCCCACCGTAAGCTCATTTTCCGGAAGAAGGCCCACGGAAAGAAGGAGCGTATCACACTCGTAATGCTCCTCTGTCCCCGGAATCGGTTTGCGGTCCGGCCCTACTTCTGCCAGGACAACGCCTTCCACGCGCTCCTTGCCTTCGATGCGGACCACCGTATGGGAAAGCTTAAGCGGGATCCCGAAATCATCCAGACACTGGACGATATTTCTCTTCAGGCCGCCGGAATACGGCAGAAGTTCCGCACAGACCAGAACCTTTGCGCCTTCGAGCGTCATGCGCCTGGCCATGATCAGTCCGATATCGCCGGATCCGAGGATCACTACCCGCCTGCCCGGCAGATATCCTTCTATGTTGACCAGCCGCTGGGCTGTGCCTGCCGAAAAAATGCCGGCAGGGCGGAAGCCGGGGATGTTGAGGGCGCCGCGGCTTCTCTCCCGGCATCCCATAGTCAGGATCAGCGCTTTCGTCCTGAGGCGCAGAAGCCCTTCTGTCTCATTGACAGCCGCCACCTCCTTGATTCCGTCTGCGTCTGCCCCCACGGAAACGACCATGGTATCAAGCCTGCATTCGATCCCGCGCTCAAGGACAAGATCGGCATAGCGCTGCGCATACTCCGGTCCTGTCAGCTCTTCCTGGAAGGTATGCAGGCCAAATCCGTTATGGATACACTGGTTGAGGATACCGCCGAGACGGGTATCCCTCTCGAGAATCAGGATGCTCCTCTCCCCCGCATCATACGCGCCGACCGCGGCAGCCAGCCCGGCGGGACCGCCCCCGATCACGATCAGGTTATAATCTGTCTTTTTCATTGGTCCCTCCTTTACACTCTGTCCTTGACCAGGCCGACGATCACGGACGAATGTCCTCCGGCCTTTGTAAT
>JBGUOI010000096.1:0-7640 GCA_045118075.1 Porcincola sp.
AGTATGTGCTCACGCGCGACTGACAGTTACCATTCTTATATTTATGTCAGGAGGAATTAAACATGGCAGTAAAAGTTGCAATTAACGGATTTGGCCGTATCGGTCGCCTTGCTTTCAGACAGATGTTCGGTGCTGAGGGCTTTGAAATCGTAGCAATCAATGATCTGACTTCCCCGAAGATGCTTGCTCATCTGCTGAAATATGACAGCACACAGGGCAGATATGCAAAGGGTGATACGGTCGTAGCCGGTGAAGATTCCATCACTGTTGACGGCAAAGAGATCAAGATCTATGCTATTCCGGATGCCAACAATGCTCCGTGGGGAGACCTTGGTGTTGACGTTGTCCTTGAGTGCTCAGGTTTCTATACCTCCAAAGCAAAAGCTCAGGCTCATATCAATGCAGGCGCAAAATATGTCATCATCTCCGCTCCGGCAGGCAATGACCTTCCGACCATCGTTTACAATGTAAACCATGACAAGCTGACAAAAGATGATCAGATCATCTCCGCAGCTTCCTGCACCACCAACTGCCTGGCTCCGATGGCTAAGGCTCTTAACGACCTTGCTCCCATCAAGACCGGTATCATGTGCACGATCCATGCTTACACCGGCGACCAGATGACTCTTGACGGCCCGCAGAGAAAGGGTGACCTGAGAAGGTCCCGCGCAGCTGCTGTCAATATCGTTCCGAACAGCACCGGCGCTGCTAAGGCTATCGGCCTGGTTATCCCGGAACTGAACGGCAAGCTCATCGGCGCTGCTCAGCGTGTTCCGACCCCGACCGGTTCCACCACCATCCTTACCGCTGTTGTGGAAGGCAATGTGACAAAGGAACAGATCAATGACGCTATGAAGGCTGCTTCCAACGAGTCCTTCGGTTACAACACTGATGAGATCGTTTCCAGCGATATCATCGGAATGACCTATGGTTCTCTGTTTGATGCTACCCAGACAATGGTTCTTCCGCTGGACAACGGCACCACTCAGGTTCAGGTCGTTTCATGGTATGACAACGAGAATTCCTACACCAGCCAGATGGTTCGTACCATCAAGCATTTCGGCAAACTGCTCGGAGCTTAATTTGGCAAAAATCTGACTCGAACAGGGGGTCCGGTCTTTTAAGGGCCGGACCCCTTTTTAAACAAGTATTGAGAACGCTCTTACGCGTTCAGAAAGCAGGAGAGCAATATGGGACTGAATAAAAAATCTGTTGATGATATAAATGTAAAAGGCAAACGCGTCCTGGTCCGCTGCGATTTCAACGTACCGCTCAAAGATGGTAAGATCACCGATGAGAACCGTCTTGTGGCAGCGCTTCCGACCATTAAGAAACTGATCGCCGACGGCGGCAAGATCATCCTCTGCTCACATCTGGGCAAAGTGAAAACGGATGAGGACAAACCCTCCAAGACGCTTGCTCCGGTTGCGGCCAGACTGTCTGAGCTGCTTGGTCAGGAAGTCAAGTTTGCGGCTGACGACGAAGTGGTCGGCGAGAACGCTAAAGCCGCTGTTGCAGCTATGAAGGACGGCGATGTCATCCTTTTGCAGAACACCCGTTATCGCAAAGAAGAGACCAAGAACGGCGAAGCTTTCTCCAAAGAGCTGGCTTCCCTGGCAGATGTCTTTGTAAATGATGCTTTCGGAACTGCACACAGAGCTCACTGCTCCAACGTCGGCGTGACAGAATTCGTCGATACCTGCGTAGTCGGTTACCTGATGCAGAAAGAGATCGACTTCCTGGGCAATGCTGTTGAGAACCCGGTACGCCCGTTCGTTGCCATCCTCGGCGGCGCGAAGGTTGCCGACAAGCTTAATGTTATTTCCAACCTGCTTGAGAAGTGCGACACACTGATCATCGGCGGCGGCATGGCTTACACCTTCCTGAAGGCAAAAGGCTATGAAGTCGGAAAATCCCTTCTGGACGAGACCAAGATCGACTACTGCAAAGAGATGATCGCAAAAGCCGATCAGCTTGGCAAGCAGCTCCTTCTTCCGGTTGACACCGTCATTACGAGCGAGTTCCCGGATCCAATCGATGCCGAGATCGCTACCGAAGTAGTTGACTCCGACAAGATTCCGGCCGACAAGATGGGCATGGATATCGGACCGAAGACCATCGAACTTTATGCCAAGGCTGCCAAGGAAGCGAAGACAGTTGTTTGGAACGGACCGATGGGCGTTTTCGAGAACCCGATCCTTGCAGCCGGCACCAAGGCTGTAGCAGCAGCACTGGCTGAAACAGAAGCTACCACGATCATCGGCGGCGGCGACTCTGCAGCAGCAGTCAACCAGCTCGGATACGGCGACAAGATGTCCCACATCTCCACCGGCGGCGGTGCTTCCCTTGAATTCCTTGAGGGCAAGGAGCTTCCGGGCGTAGCAGCAGCTGACGACAAATAATTCACTCTTTTATACAGGAGAATAAATTATGGCAAGAAGAAAGATTATCGCAGGCAACTGGAAGATGAACATGACTCCGTCCCAGGCTCTTGAGCTGGTGGCGACATTAAAGCCCCTCGTGGACAATCCCGATGTGGACGTTGTCTACTGCGTACCGGCCATCGATATCGTTCCGGTCGTTGAGGCTGTTAAAGGCACCAACGTTAAGGTCGGCGCCGAGAACATGTATACCGAGGACAAAGGTGCCTATACAGGCGAGATCGCTCCCGGAATGCTTAAAGACGCAGGCGTTGAGTACGTTATCCTCGGTCACTCCGAGAGACGTGAGTATTTCAAAGAGACCGATGAGTTCCTGAACAAGAAGGTCCTCAAGGCTTTCGAATACGGCCTGACTCCCATCCTTTGCTGCGGCGAGACGCTTGAGCAGCGCGAAGCAGGTGTGACCCTTGACTGGATCCGCCTTCAGATCAAATCCGACCTTCTTGGCGTGAGTGCTGAGCAGGCAGCTTCCATGGTCATCGCCTATGAGCCCATCTGGGCTATCGGCACAGGCAAGACTGCTACCTCTGACCAGGCTCAGGAAGTGTGCGGCGCGATCCGTGAGCTGATCGCTGAGATCTATGACACTGATACAGCCGAGAAGATCCGCATCCAGTACGGCGGTTCCATGAATGCAGGCAACTGCAAAGAGCTGCTGGCGAAGCCGGACATCGACGGCGGCCTGATCGGCGGCGCTTCCCTGAAGGCTGACTTTGGCCAGATCGTGTGCTACAATAAATAATCAGACTTAAATAAATTCAAATAAAAGCCCCTCTCTTATGGCAATCAAAGCCGTAAGAGAGGGGCTTTTTCGCATGTAAAAATGGATGGACAGCCTGAATTGAAATCATTGAAAAAATACTTGAAGCAAATAGTTAGTTATATTATAATCAGGTTTGACACAACTAACTATTACTTACAGGGAGGTTTGATCAATGATTAAACAGATGATGAAAATATCTGCTGTTGCTGCGTGCTGCCTGCTCATGTGCCAGCGAACCTTCGCGGAGGCTGTTTTTGAGGATGCTACAGAAGCGGTATCAGAAAGCGCTTCGGAGAATGGTGTCCTGACTGCGATTGCCGGTGAAAGCGGGACAACCTATGAGAACTTCTTTGATGTGACACTGGCGGAAGAGAACTATGATCTGTGGTATGACTGCACAGCTGCGATCGTCGGAGAATCAGCTGCTGCGGACACAGTTGCTTTCATGCAGGGATATATCAGTTCTGATCTCTACGGAGAGGAAGCAAGAGCATATTACGAAGCCAATCCGGATGCCATGACCGTATTTGACTGCTTTTACATTAACGGGCTGAAGCTGGTTACCTTCAATCCGGACAATACTATTACCGTGGAACTTGAAAACGGATCCAAGGAGACTCACAGTTATGAGTACCTTGGCGTTTATACTGTCGGGGAAGGTGAGACCATGGTCTACATGGGTCAGGAGATCTCTATCGCTTTCCCGTGCGATGTCTATAAGAGCACAGACGATGCCGGAGAATTCAACTATTTCTTCCTGCGTGACGACACGATGGAAGAGACCGGTCATATCGAGTTCCGCTACGGCAGGGATCTTGAAGAGCTGCAGGGCTATTTTACGGGAGACTACGGCTACTGGCTGACTGCCGGATTTGATGTGAACGCCGATGAGGAGACGCTTCAGAATACCGTCCGTCTTTTCTGCCTCGAGAATATGGATTATTCTTCCCATTCCGAGGAGGCGCTTGCCCAGATCGAAGAGTTCAAAGGTAAATGGACAGCGGATCTGTCTGCCTTCGGAGATGCTTACGCGGATACTGAGCTGTACTTTACCATCGATGAGAACGGACACGGCGTGACGATGATGGACGGCCAGCAGACGGCGGACTTTGAAGCCTATGCCTATGACAACGGAGAAAAGGGAGACGGAAACGGTCTCTATATCGCCTACAGCAACCTGGAAAATGAAGCGGAAGCCGCTGCCTATACACTGGAAAATGATGAAAACGGAAATACAGTCCTGACACTGTTTGCGGATGATGGCACGATCAGCTATGTTAAAGATATAGAGGAAGACGGGGAGACGCTCGAAGAAACGGCCACGGAGACAGATGCAGCGGATGCCGAAGTCATTGAGATCGGTTCAGCCGAGGAACTGGCTGCGATCAACGACAATCTGAGCGCAAATTACATTCTCACACAGGATATTGACCTTGGCGGAGCAGAGTGGACGCCGATCGGTGCGTTCGTTCCTTCAGGGGATGAAGGAGAAGCGCAGGAGACTCCATCCCCGGAGTATGCGTTTACCGGTAAGTTCAATGGAAACGGACATACCATTTCCAATTTTGTTATTACCGGAGAAGACGGCTTCTGTGTCGGCCTGTTCGGATGCATTGCCAACGCGGCAGTGGAGAATCTTGTTGTGGAAAACGCGGATGTGGAAGGCACCATTATGGTCAGCGATGTTGTGGGATACACCTACTGCTCAACGATCAATGATGTGTCACTGCTTTCGGGTAAAGTAACAGCCTATGCCTCCGATATGAGTGCAGAGGGTATGTACGGCGGGATTGCAGGTGCCGGTATGGGAAGCATGCTGATCAACTGCAGCGCCTCTGCGGATATCACCATCCCCGATAACACGGCGAATACCGGTATCGTCGGCGGAGGCATGGAATTGACCTCCCTGCTCAACTGCAGCGCGGCCGGCAGCATCACAGCCGGAAATAATTGCTACGGCCTTGGTGCCGTTTCCGGCTGCGCCTTCGGCGGAGAAGATATCCTCGCCTGCAGCGCGAAGGATGTCACGATCACAGCCGGAGACAATTGCTCACGGATCGGCGGAATCACCGGCTATGCCGGCGGTTTTGAGGATGAGAGCCAGGGTGTTCCCGTGACAGCGGTAAAAGACTGCGAAGCCCGCTTTGTCACCATGACATTGGGAGAGAATGCTGAGGGCATCGGCGATATCATTGGCGCTGGTTTCTACTCCCCGGAAGCAGCCGAGGCTTATGGCGCTCCCTATGACGAACCGACTCATTACACGCTGGAAAACTGCGTGGTGGAGAAGTATGTAACGGAGTAAGTTGAATCCGGACAGATCAGTCTGATATAATGCAGGAGAGGTGAACAGCCTCTCCTTTTTCGTGTTTAGATATTTTTGATTGGAGTGTTTTGGAGATGGAGATCAGACATACCCGCCCGGAAGATTTAGACCGCCTTGTGGAGATCTATGCCTATGCCCGGGATTTTATGGTCAGGACCGGCAATCCGAGGCAGTGGGCTTCGCAGGGCTGGCCGCCAAGGCAGCTTTTGGAGGAGGACATTCAGGCAGGCAGGAGTTATGTCTGTACAGACGAAAAAGACGGACATGTGATCGGCACGTTCTGCTACTTTTCCGGAAAGGATATTGAACCGACCTATGCGAAGATCTTTGACGGATCGTGGAAGAGCGATGCGCCGTACGGAGTGGTGCACCGAGTTGCGTCGGACGGTTCGATAAAAGGAATAGGCAGATACTGCATCGACTGGGCTTTCAAAGAGAGCGGTCACTTAAGGATCGATACCCACCCGGACAATAAGGTAATGCAGAACCTGCTGGAAAGCATGGGATTTATGCGCTGCGGAATTATTTATGTGGAAGAAGATAACGATCCCCGGTTCGCGTACGAGAAACTGTGACAGGCAAACCGGGGATCTGTCATCATTCTTCTGCAGGCATATGATGTGCCATTTCGTAATTGCGGAATGAGGCATCATTGGTGACTTCGCGGATGACCTGCAGGTATTCCGGGATATTGATCTTATCGTTTTCGTCTCTGAGTTCGATCTCCAGGATTGCCTGACCGGTCCACTCCGGGTACACATCGATCTCGAAATACTGATTGTTTTCTGTAAGGCAGTAGCGTTCCTTTCGAATGGGGTGCGCTGTCGTATCCGCGTCCATCAGCATTATCAGGTATTCTTCCTGTGTCAGTCGTTTTTCTATCTCTACCCGCCTTTCATCCGAAATCCGCTGTTTTTCTGTCATAAAGTAGGTGTAATGGCCATTGGCCCCGCGCTGACGAACCCGAATCTCGGTATCTCCGACATTCTTAAGATAGGTCTGTACGATATCGACTTTTGTACAGTGTGGTTGATCTTCCAGTTTTCTAAGATCGGGCATCCGGATGAGGAATTTTCGCTCAATCTCAAAGGGCTCAGGCTCTCCGAGAAATGCGGATATCTCTGCGAGCAGGCGCTCGAGTTTTTCCTCAAAGGAAGTGGAGTTGTCGATCACACGAAGATGCGGATGTCCTGTCCATGCGGCGATCAGCTTGTCGTCCAGTGCGGCGGCCTGTTCGGGCGTCTCTGTTCTTGCTCCGTTGTTGGAAAGTGTATATGCTTCCATCGCTCCTTTGGCGGCTGTAACCAGATGAAAGACCGCATCATATTTATCCCGCTCCTCAACTTCATTGAGGCCCAGGCTCTGCATGACGGCATCAAATTCAAGATCCGTCATGTAGACTTTGTTGTCAAGAATGCCTCTGTCGCAGACGATGAGTATTTTGTCTGCCGACATCGTACGGGCCGCCTGTTCATAAATCTCTTCTTTTTCCTTCTGGAGTTTTACCTGGCACTTCTGGAACTCAAGGTTGCTCCCGCATGTCCAGGGAGCCACACCGCCGGTGATCAGTTCTGTTGCTGTTTCAGAAACGAACAGGACCGTATATCCTTTTTTCAGGAATGCATTCTGGATCCAGCTCATGGCGGTTGTTTTCCCGGCACACGGACCTCCGGTGACAACGATCTTAGTTATCTCCATTTTCTTTTTCTCCTCCATCCGTTTAAGAAGTTCATCAATTGAAACCTGATAGACCTGTGAAAGTAATCGGAGAGTATCTACAGACGGCTTGGATCGTCCGTTCTCCCATTTGGAGACGGCTTTATCCGTTACACCGAGCATATAGGCAAGAGCTCTTTGTGTCAGACCTGCTTTGAGCCGCAGTCTGGTGAGATAGTTTCCGAACGGATAGTCATTGTTGGGCAAATTGGCTGGCATGGCTCGTTTTCCTCCGTATCAGCAGGTAGATCGGCACCGCGATCCACATGACAAAAGTGTCCGCAGCAAAGGCATAAGAATTTTTAACCATTCTCACGACCATAGGCTGCGCATAAAGAAGGCATTCAACCAGGGATTTGACACCGAGAATACCAAGTCCGCAGGACAGGATAAT
>JBGUOI010000097.1:0-9725 GCA_045118075.1 Porcincola sp.
CAGAGACGATAACAATTTGATAACGCTTGAACCGGTACGCTGTGCGTGCTAAAATGCATAACATGGATAAAAAGAAAGAACTGGAACGAATAAAAGAAGAAAGCGGGTTAAGCTGGAGGAAATTCGCGGAATCCTTCGGGATCCCCTACAGGACCGTGCAGGACTGGCATTTGGGCAACCGCCCGATGCCGGAGTACATCCTGCGGCTTATGGTATATAAGGCGGAGACAGAAAAACTCCTCAGAGAATACAAAATTGAAAAGCGGTGAATCAGCATGAGGATAGCTGTTGACATCTGGACTATAAGACAGCCTGATGGTGAAAACGAGGTGATTATTAATGAACAATCAGATTCCGTCATTGCCAAAAGAACTTCTGCAGTTGATCCGGCACGGCGAAAACTATCAGATTGAATATAAGGAAGCAAAGACTGATCTGCCAAAGACGCTGTTTGATTCGGTCTGCGCCTTTTCTAACAGAGAAGGCGGTGATATCTTTCTCGGGGTTCATGATACAGGTGTGATTCTCGGTGTCGATTCCGCTTCTGCGCAAAAGCTGATTACAAATTTTGTTACACTTGCCAATAATAAGGACAAGATCTTCCCTCCGCTCTATCTGGCGGCTATAGAATATGTCTTTGCTTCCGACGGCAGTTTTTCCGGCGTGGATAAGAAAGGAAAAAGGATTCAGGAACAGCCTGGAGAGTATCATATCATTCATATCCATGTGCCGGTCAGCCCATCAGTCGTTCGTCACAAAGGCCGGATCTTTGACCGCAATGACGATGCTGACATGGATATAACAGATCTTTCCGACCGGGTTTTTCAATGTTATGCGCGTAAGCAGAGCACTTACTATGTGAACAGAGTCTATCCTCACTGGAACGCATCTGATCTGCGATCTGACCTGATCGATAAAGCCAGAGAGATGGCCGTTACCCGGAAGCAGCTTTTTGCAAAGCAGCGTCATCCCTGGGCGGATATGGACAATGAGGAATTGCTTAGAACGAGCGGTTTGATCCTGACCGATGAGGAAGGGAGAACCGGCATCACTCTTGCAGCTGTGCTTCTGTTCGGCACGGACAATATGATCGCCTCTGCCTGTGCGCATCATAAAACGGACTGTATTTATCGGGTCTATAATGTTGACCGCTATGATGACCGGGAAGTTATCCTGACAAACCTGATAGAATCCTATGAGCAGATGTTCTCCTTCGGACAGAAGCATTTGAATGATTTGTTTGTTCTTGACGGTATACAGAACGTCAGTGCGCGGGACAAGATACTTCGCGAGATTATATCAAACTCTCTGGCCCATCGGGATTACTCCAGCGGCTATGTGGCCAAACTGCTGATTGAAAGGGACAAGATTTACGTGGAAAACGGAAATCGCGCACATGGTATCGGAGCTCTGGATATCAGAACCTTTGAGCCTTTTGCAAAGAACCCTGCTATCAGCAAGGTGTTCCGGGAAATAGGCTATGCGGACGAACTGGGTTCCGGCATGCGTAACAGCTATAAATATACGATAATGTACAGCGGTGCGGAGCCGGAATTCATCGAGGGCGATGTGTTCAAAATCATTATCCCTCTCTCTGTCGGGTCTATGACGAGGGTCGGACCACTGACTTCACCTGTAGCAAGTGGTGAAGTCAGTGGTGAAGTCAGTGGTGAAGTCATAAGTGTAAAGCTTGATATTCAGAAGCTTAACGCCCTTTTGGAATATTGCAGGGAGGCCAGAAGCAGGATCGAAATGCAAATGTACTGTGGGATCAAGTCTCAGGATTATTTCAGAAGAAATATTCTTTTGCCTCTTTTGGATAGCGGCAGACTTAAAAGAACGATTCCAGACAAGCCCAACAGCAGCAAGCAGAAGTATATCAAAGCATGATATCATCAGAGAACCAGAAGAGCTTTCAGAGTGCCAAGGGCACTCTGTTTGGCATTTAATATGTCATTTAAGCAGGAGTGTCTAAAACGGGCAAGGTGGTAGTTATGAGTAAAATGTATGAGAGCCTGATGGGAGGATTGATGGAGGACCTTCAAGATAATCAGATATATGGCGAACCACAAGGAAGAAAGACAGTAATTAAGAAGAATTGCGAGTTGGAAAACCATGGGAAACTGGATACAGCCCTGAGTTGTTATTTCCAGAACAAAGCATCACTTGGGGCTTGTGCGCAGATTGCGGATATGAGCAAGGAAGATTTTATCGTATATCTGGGCGCAAAAGGTATTTCAATCTTTCAGTTTGATGATGAACGGGAGTTTATTGAGGAAATGAACAATGCATGAAGATTATCCGGTTGACTCCGGCATCTTCTGGACAGGAAGTCTGATTTGATAAAGACTGGCAAGCTGAAGGAAACTTCGGGGGGGTTTACGAGGGCCAGTAACGGAACCAAAATCAGATTTGACAGACGCTGTCTGGCATTTTTAGAAAGATATATTAATACATACCTATGGGTAAATGACAGCTTTGTCCTACTGAGTCATTTCATGAAAAAGACACAGAAAACTCCCAAGAGGGAAATAGAGAAGGCGAAGCGCCTGTATGCGGATTTAAAAGAAAGGAGTGCAGAAAAATGAGATACAGCCCGATCGGAGACAGCTGGGATGATTTCGAAACAGAAATTTTCACTCCGGAGGAAATTGCCGCCAGTGATCTTCGTGTAGCTCTGATTAATGAACTGATTTGTGCACGCAACGAGAAGGGCATCACCCAGAGAGAGCTGGAGGAACTGAGTGGAGTCAGCCAGCCTGTTATTGCCAGAATGGAAAGCGGAGCTGCTGTGCCCAAACTGGATACAGTGATAAAAATTCTGGCACATTAGGTAAGACATTGGCAATTGTTCCTCTTGAGACAGTGCGTCCGGCAAAATAAAGAGATATTGATAACACATCCCTGATAACAATTTGATAACACCAGTTCGTATACCCTGTGGAATCAGAATAACTGGTATCATTGAATGTCAAAATCGTATATTTCTTAAAACCCAAACGGGTTAGAAACAAAATCCGGTTTTAGAGTACGAATAAGAAAACGCCTGTGAATTCCCACCCTCCGCTATCCTCATTTTAGCAAATCGGACCAGCGAATAATCCTATAACGAAATTATGATGACGGAGCCCATTGCCAAGCGCAGTGGGCTTTTTTCATGGTGCTGACGCACCAGATGAAGTGTGTAAAGCCCTCTGTGGAGGGCTTATTTTATCCATCAACAAGGGCAAGGGAGAATCCGTACTACCCGATATATGTAAAAACTACGTTATATATTATGTCGTGCTGGATCATAGGATTATGGAAGTGCGGCGTTTCTTTTATAAAAGACTTGTTTTCTCTGACAACCGCTGTTCAAACCGGTTCTTTCTGGTATCTGCCGGTATTTTCGTTGGATAATGGCCGTCAAAACATGCGCTGCAATAGTCCACGTTTCCGGAAAGCCTTTCCAGGCTGTTGACCGAAAGAAAGCCGAGGGAATCCGCCCCTATGATTTCTGCAATTTCGGGAACAGTATGATGACAGGAAATCAGATTTTCACTGGAATCAATATCTGTTCCATAAAAGCAGGGGAATAGAAATGGTGGAGCAGAAACACGCATATGGATCTTTTTTGCACCTGCTTCACGAAGCAGTAAAATAATGCGGCCGCTGGTCGTACCCCGGACGATAGAGTCGTCTATCAGGACAATGCTCTTGTTTTCCACTACTTCTTTGACAGCAGATAATTTAATCTTCACTTGATCCAGGCGGTCGACGGGTGCAATGAAGGTTCTTCCGATATATTTGTTTTTGATCAGCCCTATGCCATAGGGAATACCCGATTCTCTGCTATAACCGAGCGCAGCATCCAGACCGGAGTCCGGAACGCCGATGACGATATCCGCATCTGCAGGATGTTCCCGCGCCAGAACCTTTCCGGCATTGATGCGGGCAGCATGTACAGACCGTCCGTCTATGACAGAATCCGGACGCGCGAAATAAATATATTCGAAGATACAGAACTTTTTCTTTTTCGACCGGCAGTGTTCCCGTCTCGACAGAACACCTTCTTTACTGAATATCAGTATTTCTCCGGGCTCCACATCCCGGATGAATTCAGCCCCGACCGCATGGAGCGCACAGCTTTCGGAGGCGACTACATATACGCCGTCTTCTGTCTTTCCATAACAGAGCGGACGGAATCCGTAAGGGTCTCTGGCACAGATCAGCTTTTGCGGAGACATCAGCACCAGGGAATAGGCACCGTCCAGAATACCCATTGCACGGCTGAGCGCTTCTTCAATAGAAGGCGCGTTTAAACGTTCTTTTGTGACGATATAGGCAATGGTCTCAGTATCACTGGAAGTATGGAAAATGGCTCCGGACAGTTCAAGCGCCGAACGAAGTTCTGCCGCGTTGGAAAGATTTCCATTGTGTGCAATGGCCATTCTCCCTTTTTGATGGTTCACTTCGATCGGCTGGCAGTTATTCCGGTTTGTTCCACCGGTCGTTCCATAACGTGTATGTGCAACGGCCATTGTGCCTTCGGGAAGGGAAGAAAGTGTATCCCGGCTGAATACTTCACTCACCAGGCCGATATCCTTATGGGATACAAACAGGCCGTCGTCATTTACAACGATTCCGCAGCTTTCCTGTCCTCTGTGCTGCAGGGCATATAACCCATAGTAACAGATATTTGCCGCATTAATCAGCTTTTCAGCAAAGACGCCGAAAACACCGCATTCTTCATGAATACTCATACGAGTTCTCCTTTTTCCTGATGCTCCTCCTCATTCGGACAGATTCATTTTGATATGCGGATCGAATGACGGCATGGGCTGAAGCTTAAAGAGGTTTGCGGCATGAAGCAGATTGATCCGATGTTGTATCTGCGGATCATCAATGATACCGGTCCGGATGTACCGGTCAAGCACTTCATAGGTAAAACCGAGGTTGTCTTCGTCCGTTTTTCCGGAGAGGCCGTCGATCGGAGTCTTCTCAATGAGCGTCTCCGGTAATCCCAGGACTCTTCCGATTGCTTTGACTTCCTGTACTGTCAGCAGACAGCAGGGGCTGAAATCGCCTGCCCCGTCCCCATATCTTGTAGCGTAGCCCACCCAGTCTTCGGAAAGATTGCAGGTGTTCGCGACCCGGCCGTTATTACTTTGCGAGACCGCATAAAGCGCTGCCATACGGATTCTTGCAGGAAGGTTGATTTCACTTTGACGGGACAGTTCGAAGGGAATGTTTTTTTTCAGTCCTTCTACAGAGTCCCGGATGTTGATTGTATAATGTCTGATACCGAGATGGTTTACCAGAAGCTGTGCTGCGTCGATATCGCTTTGTATCCCGTTTGGCATCAGGACACCGATCACACGCTCTGTTCCCAAAGCTTCTGCACAGAGAGCAGCTACGACAGAGCTATCCTTTCCTCCGGAGATTCCGATCACTGCGTTACAGTCCGGACCGTTCTTTTCGAAAAATTCCCGGATCCACAAAACACATTCCTCTTTTGTAATTGTTGCGTCAAACATGTTTTCCTCTTTGATCAGATTTTTTTGTTAATAGATAAAAGGCGTCTCTGAGTTGTTTCACTCAAAGACGCCCTTGCCTTTACACCGCTGATTATATACTTTGGTACTTTCCGATGTCAATTGATAAATCGTTTGCGGCAAATGGAAAGACGGATGGCATTTTCAGTTATTTATCAGCCAGTTTTGAAAGCCCTTAATCTCTACTGCTGTCTCTGTCGCTGTTCACTACCGTGATCTTCACGCTGTCCGGGCGCAGGTCCTCTTTACCCTCATCACCCGTCCAGAACACCTGTCCTTTTACGTTCACGTAATCCGGACCGACCCAGGTGTTCTTCATCGTGAAATCGATCTCATCCCCTTCATCACTTGTCTTCTCTACTTCTGAGGTAAAGCCGTCTATCGGTTTTTCCTTCACCGAGTAGATGTATTTGTGCTTAGTGTCAGGGTCGACGCGCTTCAGCGGATTCCCCTGCGCATCTTCGGTGACTTCCGCCGTAGTCCAGCTATCGCCCTGCTTCGTGAGGCTTACATCCGCGATCTGTTCGTCGTCCCTGTAGGCCTCCGCCTCGACCGCATCCGGATAGACTGTCGTTTCGTCCGTATTAAGCCAATCCTTGGATATTTTCAGCTTAAAGAAATGACTTTTTTGTTCATAAATGACTCTCTCTCAAATACATGCGATTACAACACTGCCTATACTTTCTTATTAGATACTGCTTAGCTTAGATGCCAATTATTTCATAGAAGACAGATTTCGGGCGAGACAGAGTCATTGAATTCTCCTGTTCAAGATATTTCTGGTTACTCCTATTCTCGGTGCTGCGTTACAAGCATGGTCTTGATATCCATGAGGGTAGACACCGTGTATGACACCAAATATAATGGAAGGCAGAAAATAAGAAATGGGATGGATACAATCCCTCATTGAAAAGGAGTTTTTTTAAAAATGGAACAGAATAAGAAAAAAGGCGGGGCCGGAAGAGTTATCCTGATTATTCTTATCGTGCTTGTAGTGCTGGGAGCTGCAGGTTATTTCGCTCTCAGGGCTTTCGTCCAAAGCAAGATCGAAAGTATGGGAGCCCCTGACCTGTCTTCATCATTCGTACAGAAGGCGCCGGATTTCGCGCTTCCGCTTACAGACGGTTCGGAAGCAAAACTCTCTGAACTGCTTCAGGATCATGAAGTCGTCGTCCTCAATATTTTCGCTTCCTGGTGCGGTCCCTGCGAAAAGGAATTCCCGGAGATGGAAGCTGTCTACGAGAAATACAAAGATAAGATGGAAATAGTTGCCGTATCAGGAGACCTTACTCTGGACAGCATGGACGATATGATCAAATACAAAGAGGAACACAGGCTTACTTTCCCGGTCGGAATGAAAAACGAATCGATCGACTCTTTGACAGTGGGCGGTTTTCCCACCACCTACATTATTGACCGAAACGGCAATATTGCTTATGGCAGGTCGGGCGCATTCCAGAATGGGGAAGAATTCGAGAAGATCGTCACATCATTAATGGGCGGCGATTACAAGGGAAAACAGATTGCTTCTTACACTTTTCTTGTCAGGGACAAAGACAATAAGCTTTTTCCTGACATACAGATCCATCTGTTCTCCGATACAGTCGACGAGGTACTTACAACCGGTGAAGACGGAATGGCCAGCTATTACACAGAGGACGCCCAGAACCTGAATGTCGAAATTCTGAACCTTCCTGAGGGATATACCAGCAATGCAGATGAGATCACAGTCGGCCTGGATTCCGGACTCAAAATGATAACTATTGAAAAGAAGTAACAGGGACGCATTTTTGAAGAATGTGAAAATTGTAACCCTCCAGTGATATGAAAAAGCCCTCTGAGCAATGATTGGTGTTGTTCAGAGGACTTTTTGTTCTATGGTGGTTTTACTCTCAGTTCAGGCTTTTTACCGTTTTTTGGTCCGTGTGCTCAGTTAAAGCGGAAGGAACCGGTGTAATAGGCCGAAGATGGTATGGGGGCACTGCAGAATACATTCTGCTTAATCGTCACCAAGCTCGACATCCTTATCCAGGATCTTTCCGGTTTCCACATCGATTTCGTACTCATACTCATACCCGTCCGGGGTACGAAATTCCACTTCGTACTTTGCCGCGCCGTCGTCGTAATCCATACGGCATTTTGTGATCGTCACATCATTTTCAGACAGATTCGCATCCCCAAGGGCGATTTCCTTTGCTTTTGTTTTTGAAATCGCAGCGGAGCTTTCCCCGTCCTTCTTCTCCGTGACAGTCTCGGGATGGAGCAGGCCCTGGTACTCAAAGTCGTCTTCTTTTTCCCACAGTTCCTTTTCGTGGAAGACAATACTGCCGTCTGCTGTGGCAATTTCATACTCGTACTTTGTTTTGCCTTCTTCCAGGAATTCGACAACATAGACTTCCCTGCCGTTTTCATAATCGGTCCCCAGTTTGCAAATGGTCACATCTTCCTTCTTCACTCCGGCATCTTTCATAGCAGTGTCCGCCGCTTCTTCCAGCGCCTTACTCACTTTCTCAGGATCTGACGTTTTGTCCGATGTCAGGTCTTTATATTCCCGGTCATCGTCGGCCTCCCAGTTTTCTTTGTCATTTTCCAGTATTTCACCGGTATTCGCGGCAATTTCATATTCATATTTCACCTGGCCGGGAATGAGGAAATCGATCTCAAAGATCTCAGCATTATCGCTGTATTCCCATATCCTTTTGTAAATGACCGCGTCGGCTTCTGTGACTTTTGCATCTTCAAGCGCGATCTTAGCTGCATCCTCCATCTCAATGGCCTGCTTTTCCTTCTCTGCTGTTTTGACAGAAGCCCCGCCATTGTTCTCAGAAGCAAAAGCAGCCGTTCCGGCAACAAGGGTTAACATAAGTGTTCCAACAAGGAATCCTGTTAATTTTTTTCTCATAGAATATCCCTCCTTCATTCTTTTTTGTTTTTTTACTCTGTATACTGAATACCTTTGTTTCTCTGAATCTGTATGCAGAATATCAGAGAAAGATTAAGCAATTATTAGAGAATATCTGCACTAAAAAAATAAAGTCTTCATCTTCCGCGAGCTGCTATACACACCCTGTTATCCCGGCAGGGTGAAAGTGTTTTTACCTGTCACAGACAGTGGTGTAAGGGTTATCCGCAGTTTCCGGGCACTCGCCCATGGCCACAGGTATGAGAAAAAATGAATAGTCTCAATCTGATATGATATAATCAAAACAGCAGTTGGAAACCTTGAGAAAAGGAGATATGTTCATCAGCATTGTTCTGATTTCCGGAAATATATTTTCAACATGCAATGCATGTCAGTGTGAACGTATAAGCACAACAGATGATTTGATTAAAATAAAAAGAGATAATAAAAGAGAAAACCGGGATGAACTGGAAAGCTTTTGTGCAGTATTGAAGCTGTCAGACAGGACGTGGGCCGGTTACGTTGCGCACAAGGGGAAAAATATGATCAGATTTTTCGAATTAAACAGTGAGGGGATCACTGCAGGTACAGAACTAGTCCGGGAATATCTGGCAAAGAAAGGTATCGGGGAAAAGGAACAGTCAAAGGCCGTTCTGATTGCGGAAGAGTCCCTGACGGATCTGGTCGCACACTCATCCGGCAAAGGGAAACTGGAGGTTTCTGTCTATTCCTTTTTCGGGCCGGTTAACGCCTTTTTTTCCGCAAAGGGTCCGGAGTATGATTTTGAGACGGCACAGGATGCTCATCTGACTGAATTCTGGGACGATGAAGATTTTGATTCCGGAGACGCAATACGGCAATTGATTCTGCAATCCTTCCGGAAGAATCTTAAATACCAGCACAGGTACGGAAGAAATATCGTCCATTTGACAGTGGAACACCATACCAAATCGTTGTATCTGACTCTCGGAGCCCTGATTGCTGCTATTCTGCTTGGTATCATTATGTCTGCCGCTCTCCCCGGAAAATGGAACACTGCCCTGGATCTCAATCTGCTTACACCGGTTAAGACCCTGTACATGAATGCGCTTAAAATGATTGCCGCACCAGTTGTTTTCTTCTCGATCATTTCCTGCATCTCACAGCTGGGAAGCCCGTCTGAATTCGGACGGATCGGCGGAAAAATCCTTGCCCTTTATCTGATCACCTCCATAATAGCGGCCGTTTTAGGAATCATAGTTTTCGGCATATTCCGCCCCGGAGATCCCGCATTGGCATCCAGCTTTATC